>NZ_BAAAMR010000081.1:0-44385 GCF_039529375.1 Actinomadura napierensis | reverse complement strand
ACTGTGTGGGAGAGTAGGACACCGCCGGACATTTTTTAGGAAGGCCCCGCCGTTTCGGCGGGGCCTTCCGCATTTCCGGGCCTTTGGTGGCGGCTACGACCGGGCCTGCTACCAGGCCTGGCGGACGTCCTGAGGTGGCTCGCGGTCACGGGGTGTCCAGTGCCAAGAGGCCGGCGAGGTCGGGGTGGGTGCGGCCGGGGACGATCGTCGTGATGGTGTAGCGGCCGACGTCTGCGTGCACGAACGGGTCCTCGGCGGCGATCTTCTCGGCGGTGGCGCGGTCGACGCCCGCGGCGATGATGAGGCCGCCCTGCTCGGACGGGACCGTCTGCCCGGAGACCAGGAAGGTGCCGGCGGCGTGATGCCGGTCGAGAAATGCCACGTGATCCTTGATGTGGGGCTCGGCCGCCTGCTCCGACTTCGTGTACTCCAACCTCAGCAGATGCAGCATTCCCGTCCTTTCGGTGGCCGTCCGGCGTAGGGGCCAGTCTTTCAGCGAGTTGACCGCGGGGAGGAGGGCGCGAGCCGTGGTGGCCAGCGGCAGGCTGTGCGGCGGACCGCTGCTGTGCTGGCGCCGGGAGGTCGGGTCTTCGTCGACGGAGGGGACCCGTTGCGGGAGCTGGCCTTGTGATCTCGGATCAGCGGGCGGCCAGGGCCATGTCGAGGGTCGTCGCCCACTGGCGGAGCAGGCGGGTGCGTCGGGCGGAGTCGTCGGTGAGCAGGTCGGCGAGGCCGAGGCCGCGGACGAGGTCGAGGGTGGCCTGGACGGTCTCGCGGACGCCGGGGACTGACTCGTCCGCGCCGAGCGCCTCGACGGTGAGGCGGTGGGCCTCGCGGCCGACGCGGGCCTCGAGCGGGAGGACCTGGGCGCGCAGCTGCTCGTCGGAGCTGGCGGCGACCCAGAGCTGGAGGGCGGCCCGGAACAGCGGGGTGGTGTACATCTCGCCGAGCAGCGTCACGACCTCCAGGGTGGACGGGCGGTGGTCGGCGAGCGCGTCCAGCCGGTCGCGCATCTGGTCCATGCGCACCTCGGCGCCGTACTCGACGGCGGCCGTGACGAGTTCTTCCCGGGTCCTGAAGTGGTGCTGCGCGGCGCCGCGGGAGACGCCGGCGCGCTCGGCGACGACGGCGACGGTGGTGCGGGCCCATCCCATGGACGCCAGGCAGTCGACGGCCGCCTCCAGGAGCCGCCGCCGGGTCGCCCGGCTGCGGTCCTGCTGCGGTTCGCGGGGAACGGCCTGCGTCGTCATCGTGTCCTCGGGTCGGGTGAGACGTCCAGTCAACCAAACCGGCTCAGGAACAATCAAGCACGATTGATTTTTTCAGGACGGGCTGGCAGGGTTCAGCCATGAGCCAACCGCTGCGGGTCGGCAACGCCTCCGGCTTCTACGGCGACCGCTTCTCGGCCGTCCGCGAGATGCTGGAGGGCGGGCCGCTCGACGTCCTCACCGGTGACTATCTCGCCGAGCTGACGATGCTGATCCTGGGCCGGAGCAGGCTGAAGGACCCCGGCGCCGGGTACGCCGCCACGTTCCTGCGGCAGATGGAGGAGTCCCTGGGACTCGCCGCCGAGCGGGGCGTCAAGATCGTCACCAATGCCGGCGGGCTGAACCCGCGCGGGCTGGCCGAGCGGCTGCGCGAGCTGGCCGGAAGGCTCGGCGTCGAGGTGCGGATCGCCCATGTCGAGGGCGACGACCTGCTGTCCCGGGCCGGTGAGCTGGGGCTCTCGGATGCGCGGTACGGCGACCCGCTGACCGCGAACGCCTATCTGGGCGCGTGGGGCATCGCCGAGTGCCTGCGGGCCGGCGCGGACGTCGTGGTCACCGGCCGGGTGACGGACGCATCGCTGGTCGTCGGCCCGGCGGCGGCGCACTTCGGCTGGGCGCGCGACGACTGGGACGCGCTGGCCGGCGCGACGGCCGCCGGGCACGTCCTGGAGTGCGGTGCGCAGGCGACCGGCGGCAACTACGCCTTCTTCGAAGAAATCTACAATGTAAAGCCGCTGGGCTTTCCGCTCGCCGAGATCCATCCCGACGGCTCGAGCGTGATCACCAAGCATCCCGGGACGGGCGGTGCCGTGACCGTCGAGACCGTCACCGCGCAGCTGCTCTACGAGATCGGCGGGCCCGCCTACGCCGGCCCGGACGTGATCACCCGCTTCGACACCGTCCACCTGACGGAGGAGGGGCCCGACCGGGTGCGGATCAGCGGGGTCGAGGGCTCGCCGCCGCCCGCCACGACGAAGGTGTGCCTGAACCACCTCGGCGGCCACCGCAACGAGATGACGTTCGTCCTCACCGGGCTCGGGATCGAGGCCAAGGCCGCGTTCGCGCGTGCCCAGATGGAGGCGGCGTTCGGCGACGCGCCGCCCGCCCGCGTCGAATGGACGCTCGTCGGCGGCGCCAAGCCCGATCCCGCTACGCAGGGCGAGGCGACGGCGCTGCTGCGGTGCGCCGTGCTCGACCCGGACCCGGAGAAGGTCGGCCGCGCCTTCAGCGGTGCGGTCGTGGAGCTGGCGCTGGCCGGATACCCCGGGTTCACGATGACGTCGCCGCCCGGCAAGGGCAGCCCGTACGGGGTGTACAAGCCGGCGTTCGTACCCAACGGGGAAGTCGAACACGTCGCCGTTCTGCCGGATGGGAAGCGGGTGCCGATCCCCGCCGTTTCGGTCCCCGCCGCGCCGGGCGTCGATGTTCCATCGCCTGCGCGGCAGCCCTCGCCCGCCGGCGAGGTCGGGGAGACGGTGCGGGTTCCGTTGGGGAGCGTCGCGGGGGCGCGGAGCGGGGACAAGGGCGGGGACGCCAACATCGGCGTCTGGGCCCGGACGGACGCGCAATGGCGGTGGTTGGAGCCCTTCCTCACCGTCGAGCGGCTGAACGAGCTGCTGCCCGAGACCCGCGATCATCGCGTCCACCGCCATCCCCTGCCGAACCTGAGGGCCGTCAACTTCGTCATCGAAGGGCTGCTGCAGGAGGGCGTGTCCGCGTCGACCCGGTTCGACCCGCAGGGCAAGGCGCTGGGGGAGTGGCTGCGGTCCCGCCTCGTCGACGTCCCCGCGTCCGTTCTCGGCCCGCAAGACCAGGCCCAAGCCCAGGACCAGGAGAGCACCCAGAAACCGGAGGGAGTCCGTTGACGCTCAAGAGCACGCTCGATACCGGCGGCCCGGAGTACCGGGAGCGGCGCGCGGCCATGCTGGAGAAGCTGGCGGGGCTGGACGCCGAGCACGCCAGGGCGCTGGAGGGAGGCGGCGAGAAGTACGTCACCCGGCACCGCAAGCGCGGCAAGCTGCTCGCCCGTGAACGCATCGAGCTGCTGCTCGACCCCGACTCGCCGTTCCTGGAGCTGAGTCCCCTCGCCGCCTGGGGCAGCGACTTCCCGGTCGGCGCGAGCGTCGTCACCGGCATCGGCGTCGTCGAGGGCGTCGAATGCATGATCGTCGCGAACGACCCCACGGTGCGCGGCGGGTCCAGCAACCCGTGGACGGTGAAGAAGAGCTTCCGCGCGTCCGACATCGCGCTGGAGAACCGGCTGCCCGTCATCAACCTGGTCGAGTCGGGCGGCGCGGACCTGCCGACGCAGAAGGAGATCTTCATTCCGGGCGGCCGGATGTTCCGCGACCTCACCCGGCTGTCGGCCGCGGGCATCCCGACGATCGCGCTGGTGTTCGGCAACTCCACCGCCGGCGGCGCGTACATCCCGGGGATGTGCGACCACGTCGTCATGGTCAAGGAGCGCGCGAAGGTGTTCCTGGGCGGTCCGCCGCTGGTGAAGATGGCGACGGGCGAGGAGGCCGACGACGAGGAGCTCGGCGGCGCGGAGATGCACGCCCGCACCTCCGGCCTCGCCGACTACATGGCGGCGGACGAGGTGGACGCGCTGCGCATCGGCCGTCAGATCGTCAAGAACCTCAACCACCGCAAGCTCGGCCCGGCGCCCGGCCCGGTCCGCGAGCCGCTGTTCGACGCGGAGGAGCTGGCCGGGATCGTCCCCGAGGATCTGAAGGTCCCGTTCGACCCCCGCGAGGTCATCGCCCGGATCGCCGACGGTTCGGAGTTCGACGAGTTCAAGCCGCTGTACGGGACGAGCCTGGTGACCGGCTGGACCCGTGTCCACGGCTACCCGATCGGGATCCTCGCCAACGCGCAGGGCGTGCTGTTCGGCGCGGAGGCGCAGAAGGCCGCGCAGTTCATCCAGCTCGCGAACCAGGCGGACACGCCGCTGCTGTTCCTGCACAACACCACCGGCTACATGGTCGGCAAGGAGTACGAGCAGGCCGGCATCATCAAGCACGGCGCCCTGATGATCAACGCGGTGGCGAACAGCAGGGTCCCGCACATCACCATCGTGATGGGCGCCTCGTACGGGGCGGGCAACTATGGCATGTGCGGCCGCGCGTACGACCCGCGGTTCCTGTTCACCTGGCCGAGCGCGAAGTCGGCGGTGATGGGGCCGCAGCAGCTCGCGGGCGTGCTGTCGATCGTGGCGAGGCAGGCCGCCGAAGCCCGCGGCCAGGCCTACGACGAGGAGCAGGACCGCGCGATGCGCGAGCTGGTCGAGGCGCAGATCGAGGCGGAGTCGCTGCCGTTCTTCCTGTCCGGACGGCTCTACGACGACGGGGTGATCGACCCGCGCGACACCCGCACCGTCCTCGGCCTGTGCCTGTCCGTTGTCCACAACGCGCCCGTGCGCGGAGCCGACGGCTTCGGCGTCTTCCGGATGTGAGCTGATGATCAAGACAGTGCTGGTCGCCAATCGCGGCGAGATCGCCCGCCGGGTCTTCCGGGCCTGCCGGGACCTCGGCATCGGGACCGTGGCCGTCCACTCCGACCCCGACGCCGGCGCGCCCTACGTCCGGGAGGCGGACGCGGCGGTGCGGCTGCCCGGCGCGTCCCCCGCCGAGACCTACCTCGCGGCGGGGAAGGTGGTGGACGCGGCGCGCAGCGCCGGCGCCGACGCGATCCACCCCGGCTACGGGTTCCTGTCGGAGAACGCCGCGTTCGCGGAGGCCGTCATCGACGCGGGCCTGACCTGGATCGGGCCGCCGCCCGCCGTGATCGCCGCGATGGGCTCGAAGATCGAGGCGAAGAAGCTGATGGCGGCGGCCGGGGTCCCGGTCCTGCCCGAGCTGGACCCGGTGCGGGTCACGGCCGCGGACCTGCCGCTGCTGGTGAAGGCGTCCGCGGGCGGCGGCGGGCGCGGCATGCGGATCGTCCGGACCCTGGACGAGCTGCCGGACGCCGTCGCCGCCGCCCGCCGCGAGGCCGAGTCGGCGTTCGGCGACCCCACCGTGTTCTGCGAGCCGCTGCTGGAGCACGCCCGCCACATCGAGGTGCAGGTCATCGCGGACGCGCACGGCGCCGTACGGGCGCTCGGCGAACGCGAATGCTCCATCCAGCGCCGCCACCAGAAGATCGTCGAGGAGGCGCCCTCGCCCGCCGTCGACGACGAGCTGAGCGACGAGCTGTGCATGGCTGCGGAGCACGCGGCTCGCGCCATCGAGTACGTCGGCGCCGGAACGGTCGAGTTCATGCTCGCGCCGGACGGCCGGTTCTTCTTCCTGGAGGTCAACACCCGCCTCCAGGTCGAGCACCCGGTCACCGAGTGCGTGTACGGGATGGACCTCGTCCGCATGCAGATCGAGTGCGCCGAAGGCGCCCCGCTCGCCCGCAACGACCTGGTTCCGAACGGCCACGCCATCGAGGTCCGCCTGTACGCCGAGGACCCGGCCAACGACTGGCGTCCGGCGAGCGGCACCCTGCACACCTTCGAGGTGCCGGGTGTGGACGCGGAGTTCGCCGTCCCCGCCGCCTATGGGAGGTCGGACCAGGTCGTCCCCGCCCTCTACGGGCTGCGGCTCGACAGCGGTGTGGAGAGCGGAAGCGAGGTCGGCGTCCACTACGACCCGATGCTCGCCAAGGTGATCGCGTGGGGCCCGACCCGCGCGGCCACCGCCCGCCGCCTGGCGGCGGCGCTGCGCGGCGCCCGCGTCCACGGCCTGACCACCAACCGCGACCTGCTGGTGCGGATCCTGGAGGAGCCGGCGTTCCTGGCCGGCGACACCGACACCGGCTACCTCGACCGGATCGGCCTGGACGTGCTCGCCGCGCCGCTCGCCGGCGAGGAGGCCGTCGCGCTGTCCGCGCTGGCCGCCGCGCTCGCCGCCGCCACGCGGGAGCGGGCGTCCGCGGGGGTGCTCGGCGGGCTGCCGTCCGGGTGGCGCAACGTCCGCTCGCAGCCGCAGCGCCGGTCGTTCGACGGCCCGCACGGCACGATCGACGTCGACTACCGCCTGGGCCGCGACGGCCTGGTCAGCGAGCTCTGCCCGGGCACGGCGGTGGTGAGCGCCGAGCCGGGCCGGGTCGTCCTCGACCGGAACGGGCTGCGCGAGACGTTCACGGTCACGACCGCCGGAGACGCGGTGTTCGTCGACTCGCGGCTCGGTCCCGTCGCACTGCGGGCCGTGCCGCGCTTCACCGACCCGAGCGCGCAGGTCGCCCCCGGTTCGCTGCTCGCCCCCATGCCCGGGACGGTCGTGCGGGTCGAGACCGAGGCCGGCGCGGCCGTCGCCGAGGGGCAGACCCTCGTCGTCCTGGAGGCGATGAAGATGGAGCACCGCATCGCCGCCCCGGCCGCCGGGACCGTCGCCGAGCTGAACGTGGAGGCCGGGCGGCAGGTCGAGTCCGGCGCCGTCCTCGCCGTCATCTCCGTGGAAGGAACCCCCGAATGAGCTTCGTCGAGACCGAGGAACGGCAGGCCCTGCGCGCCGCCGTCGCCGAACTGGGCGCCAAGTACGGCGCCTCCTACTACGTCGAGAAGGCCAAGGCGGGCCAGAAGACCGACGAGCTGTGGGCCGAGGCCGGGCGGCTCGGCTACCTCGGCGTCAACGTGCCCGAGGAGTACGGCGGCGGAGGCGGCGGCATCGGCGACCTCGCCGCCGTGTGCGAGGAGCTGGCCGCGGCCGGCTGCCCGCTGCTGCTGATGGTGGTCTCCCCGGCGATCTGCGCGACGATCATCGCCCGGTCGGGCACCGAGGCGCAGAAGAAGCACTGGCTGCCGCGGTTCGCCGACGGCTCGGTGAAGATGGCGTTCGCGATCACCGAGCCGGACGCCGGGTCCAACGCGCACCGCATCACCACCACCGCGCGCCGCGACGGCGACGGCTGGGTCCTGAACGGGCAGAAGACGTTCATCTCCGGCGTGGACGAGGCCGACGCGGTCCTGTTCGTCAGCCGCACCGAGGACCAGAAGGGCAACCTGCGGCCGTCGCTGTTCATCGTCCCGACCGGCACCGACGGCTTCACCTTCACCCCCATCGACATGGAGATCGTGTCGCCGGAGAAGCAGTTCATCTGCCATCTCGACGACGTCCGGCTGCCCTACGACGCGCTCGTCGGCGACGAGGACGGCGGCCTGCTGCAACTGTTCGCCGGCCTCAATCCCGAGCGGATCATGGCGGCGGCGATGGGCGCCGGGATCGGCCGGCTCGCGCTCGGCAAGGCCACCTCCTACGCCAAGGACCGGCAGGTGTTCAAGACGCCGATCGGCGCGCACCAGGGCCTCGCGCACCCGCTCGCCGCCGCGAAGATCGAGCTGGAGCTGGCCCGGCTGATGGGGCAGAAGGCCGCCTGGCTGTACGACGAGGGCGACGACATGGGCGCCGGCGAGGCCGCGAACATGGCGAAGTACGCGACCGCCGAGGCCGCGATCCACTGCGTCGACCAGGCCATCCAGACCCACGGCGGCAACGGCCTCACCACCGAGTACGGCGTCGGGATGCTAGCCGGGGTCGTCCGGCTGATGCGGATCGCCCCGGTCAGCCGGGAGATGATCCTCAACTTCGTCGCGCAGCACTCGCTCGGCCTGCCCAAGTCGTACTGACCCGGCGGCAGGCCGCGCCACACTTTGCCCACTTATGGTGATAAGCAAGTTACAGGGTGTCACGATACGGGGACCAACGCGAGGCGACCGCCGCATAACGAACGAAAGGGATGATCATGCGGAAGCTTCTCTCGGCTCTGATCCTGACCGCCGCCGCGTTCCTCGCCGGCTTCTTCGGCCTCACCTCGGCCGCGTCGGCCACCACCGCGTCCGCCACGTCCGCCGCCGCGCCGATGACGGTCGCCGGGGGCTGCCACCACTGCTGCGGTGACAACGACAACACCAACATCAATATCAACGTGAACGACTGAGGCCGGGCCGCGTCCGCCCGCCCGCCCGTCCAGGGCGCGGCGGTCACGGCCGGACCTCCCGGCGGGGGCCGCGCGGTCCCCGCCGGACCGGCCCGTCAGGCGACCGGCCGGTCACGCGAGCAGCGCGTCAGGTGAGCAGCGCGTCCAGTTGCGACTCCAGGGGCCGCGGAGCCGTCAGGCGGTTGTCGACCTCCGTGTGCGGCACGGGCGGCGGCTCCTCCGGGCGCATCCGGGCGAGGAACGCCTCGAACCCGGCGAGCTTCCCGGTGTCGCGGGGCAGGCCGCGCTTCTCCAGGCGATGCCGGAGCGTGGCGGCGTCGGTGCGGATCCACAGCAGCCGCACCTGCGGGCCGCCGAGCGCGTCCACCCATTCCGCCCAGCGGGCGGGGGAGCGGATCTGCCCGGTGAACGGCGCGCTCAGCAGCACCGGGCAGCCGTGGCCGCGGACCTCCCGCGCCGCCGCGGTGAGCCCGGCGTACTCGTGCCGCTTGACGTGCTCGTCGTACCAGGGGCCCTCGCGTTCGCCCGGGTCGCGGCCGTGCGCCGCGAGCGTCGCCGCGACGAACGAGCCGAACAGCGTGTCCTTGTCCAGCAGTGCCGGGACGGGCCGCAGCCGCGCCAGCAGCAGGTCGCACACCGTCGACTTGCCGCCGCCCGGCGGGCCCGCCACGATCCAGACGGTCGCGGGCATCAGGCCGGCAGCCGCATCCGCCGGGTCGCCAGCCGCTCGATGCGCGCCTCGTCGATCTCGTGGCCGAGGCCCGGCTGGGTCAGCGGCACCCCGACGACCCCGCCGGACGAGCGGACCGGCGGCGTCACGAAGACCGGGCCGCCTGCCGGGTCCGACACGTCGCTCGGCAGCGTGCAGCCGGGCAGCGCCGCCAGCGCCACCGCCGCCGCCTGGCCGATGCCGAACGCGCCTGCGCCGCTGCACCACACGTCCCAGCCCGCCGCGTATGCCAGGTCGTGGGCGCTGCGCGCCGCCGTCAGCCCGCCGAGCGTGTCCAGCCGCAGGTGCAGGGCGCGGCCCGCCTCCAGCGTGATCGCCGCGTCCAGGGTCTCCAGGTCGCCGACCGCCGGCGCGACCGCCGCGCCGACCCGCAGCTGGAGCCGGGCGTGCGCGGCGAGGTCGGCCGCGGCGAACGGCCGCTCGATCGCCACCGGCCCGTAGGCGTCCAGCGCCGCCAGCACCGTCAGGTGCTCCGGTGAATCGGTGTAGGCGTGGCCGGCGTCCGCGACGAGCGCCAGCGCCGGGTAGGCCTCCCGCAGCGCCCGCACGGGCTCGATGTCCCAGCCCGGCCGGATCGGCAGGGTGACGCGGGTGTGGCCCGCGCCGACCGCCTGGTTGACGCGGCCCGGGACCGTGTCCAGGACCGGTTCGGGGGTGAGGCGCGCGCCGGTGACGATGGACGTCCGCGTCCCGCCGAGCGCGTGCGCCAGCGGCAGGCCCCTCTCCCGGCACCACAGATCCCAGCACGCGACGTCGATCGCCGCGGCCGCCTCGTTCGCGCCGAGGTCGGCGGCGGCGGACACGTCCTCGGGACGGTCCCAGTCCAGCCCGATCAGCGCCGGCGCCATCCGCGTCTCGATGTCGGCCCAGCCGGGGCCGGGGTTCGCGGTCCCGGTCGGGACGGCCATCTCGCCCCAGCCGGCCGCGCCGTCGCCGCCGTGCAGCCGGACGAGAATGCTCTCCGGCCGCCGCCCGCGCGGCATCGCGACACGGAAGGCGTCGCAGCCAAGGATCCGGGGCACCCGCATCCGCCCTCTCGTGGTCGGAAGTGTTCTCCCCTCAATGATCCCCCCTCCCGGGACCTGCCAGAACACCGGCGGGCCGGAAGGGTCATCGGCGGCCCCACCGGAACGGGTGCAGGGGACGGCGGTCGTAGCCGCCGTCCGCGAGGCCCGCGAGCCGCTCGAACGGGTTGAAGGACGCCCAGTCGCCGCACAACGCCATCGACACGCCGGCGCAGGCCAGGTACAGCGGGATCATGACGACGCCGAGGCACCACGCGTACTGCGTGGAATGCCGGGCCTCGTGCCGCAGCAGCCGCGGCCGGGCCGGTAGATCCGCCGCGTCGCCGCGGAGGATGATCACATTGCCCACCGTGAAGGCCGACGCCACCGGCACCGGCGGCCGGTAACCGCCCGCCACCAGCAGGCCGTCCCCGGCGCTGTGCAGCCGCGGGCCGCCGGAGCGGCGCGTCGCCGTCACCGCCAGCAGCAGGCCGAGTGCCGTCGACAGGTTCAGCGCGTTGACGACCAGGCGGACACGGTACGCGGGCTTCACCTCGCCAGTGTCCCGCCACGGGCCCCCGCCCCGCGACCCCCGCGCTATCGGAACCAGCAGGAGATCAGGACGGGCAGGTCGCCGCGAGGGACGTCGGCTTGCTCTCCGCCGACGGGGAGCTCGACGGGCTCGGCGAGTCGCCGGGAGACGCGCCGGGGCTCGGCGCCGCGGTCGCCGAGCCGTTCGCGGCGAGGCTGGACGAGCCGCTCGGGCTGGGCGAGGCGGACGGGTTCGGCGAGGTCGTCGCGTGCGCCTGCTCCGGGCTGACGGCCTTGGCCGCGAGCCTGCGGATCAGCGCGAAGTCCGGGTTCCCGCTGTTGATCAGCGGCGGGACGAACTGCAGGCTGTTGATCTGCGCGCCGTCCTTGACCTTGCCGGACAGTTTGATCAGCGCCGGCAGCAGCTCCTGCGGCAGGTCGGTGGACAGCGTCCGCTTCGCCGCCGCGGCGAGCTTGTCGAAGCTGGTGAGCACGGTCTGCGGGTCGGCCTGCTGCGCGATCGCCCGCATCAGGCACTTCTGCCGGCCCATCCGCACGTAGTCGTCGCTGTCGGTGCGCGAGCGCCCGTACCAGAGCGCCTCCTTGCCCTTCAGCGTCCGGTAGCCGGGCTGCAGCACCTGGCCCTCCAGCCCGTACGGGATGGGCTGGGTGACCTTGATCTTCACGCCGCCCATCGCGTCCACGATGTCGGCGAAGCCGAACATGTCGACCAGGATGTAGTAGTCGACGCGCAGCCCGAGGATCCCGGCGATGGTGGCCTTCAGCAGCTCGGGGCCGCGGCGGTTCTTGGGCACGCCCGGGACCACGTCCGGGTGGTTCTCGGCGTACTCGTACACCTCGTTCAGCAGCCCGGGGTTCTCCGGGCCGTCGCCGGTGAAGCCGTAGGGGAAGCGGTCGCGGGCCGGGCCGGGCGGCATCTGGAACCTCTCCAGGTTGCGCGGCAGGCTGAGCAGCACCGTGTCGCCGGTCTTGGTGTCGACGCTGGCGAGGGTCATGCTGTCGGTGCGCACGCCGGTCCGGTCGGCGGCCGCGTCGCCGCCGAGCAGCAGGACGTTCACCCGGGGCTGCCCGTCCCACGGGTCCGAGGTGTCGATGTGCCGGCCGTTCTGGCTGCCGGTGCGGAAGATGCTCGTCAGCGCGTCGCGGTACACGTAGGTACTGTGCGCGCCCCACGCGACGGGCACGGCGACGGCGAAGCACATCACCGCGACCGCGGCGGCGCCGACCGTCCGCGCGCTGATCGACTGGCGGACGGGGCGCAGCACCAGGTAGGAGCGGATCACCACGGCGACCCACACGACGCCCAGCACGATGATGCCGCCCGCCAGGCCCTGCAGCTCGTCCGGCCGGACGGCGAGGTGGACGAGGCTGGAGCGGTACACGGTGACGGTGACCAGCACGGTCGCCGCGACCACGACCCACAGGCCGAGCAGCAGCCCGCCGGCCAGCCGGCGGCCCGCGGCCAGGTGCGCGACGCCCCAGACGAGCGCCGACGCCAGCGTCAGCGCGAGCGTGCGGAGCAGGCCCCCCGCGCCGCCCGGGGAACGGTCCGCTTCCGGGGCGCGCCGGCCCGCCGATGGACTCGACATGTAACGCTCCGTCCCCCACCCATGGTGAATTAAGCCCGTGGCTCACATTATGGACGCGCAGAACCGGGCAAAGGTTGCGTGGGAGTCGACCGCATGCGAGCTGGAGTCGATCAGTTGCAGCTCACGCTCAGGATAGGCAATCCGGCCGGGGCGCGTGCGGCCGGGACCGGGCGGCCGGGCGCGACGGCGGCCAGGGCGCGCAGCGCGGGGTGGTCGGCGCGGCCCGCGAACGCCCTGCCCGCAGCGGGTCGCAGGCTCGTGATCTCGGCTTTCTCGATCTTGGCGGCGAGCCCGGCGAGCGGCGGGAGCAGCCGGCGGGGCAGGTCGGTGTTTACCGAATTGATGAGAACCCGGGCGAGCCGCTGGTAACGCTTCAGCATCGCCAATGGCTCAGCTTCCCGAATATTTGCCCAAAAAGGGCATCCTTTCTTGGCAGTAGCGGCTCCGGAAGGCGTTCCGGCGAGTTCGCCGGCTCCCCGCGCGTCCACCTTCACGTAGTAGGGGACGTCCTGGCCGATCATGTGGGCGACCGTCCGCTTGAGCAGCTCGGCACCCGGATCGGGGACGCGCGCGCCGTCTCCGAGCAGCTCCGGGTGCGCGGTGCCCTCCCGGTAGACGGCGGCCAGGGGGCGCCCCGGCGGGAACGGCACCGGCCCCGCGCCCGACCACGCCGGGACGTGCCGCAGGTCGCCCGGCAGGGTGAGCAGCGTCGTGCCGCCGGTCCGGGTGTCGACCGCGGCCAGGGTGATGCCGGCGACGCGGGCCGGTTCCCGCGGGGGGCGGGGGGCGAAGCTGACGAGGAGCACGTTGAGGCGCGCCGTGCCCGGCCAGCCGTCCGCGTCCCCCGTCCGCGCGGCGGCCTGGACGGCGGCGGACGCCACCGGCGCGTCCTTGAAGACCGTCCGGATCAGGTCGCGCTGCACGTAGCCGTACTGGGCCAGGCTCAGCGGCGGCACGATCACCAGCAGGCACAGCACCGAGACGGTCGTGCCCCCGGCGAGCCGCCACAGCGGGGCGAGCCCCTCCGGCGCCAGCACCGCGTACGAATGGGCGATCAGCAGCGCCCACAGCCCCGCCAGGACGACGCAGGCCGCCACCAGCACCAGCAGCCAGGACGGCCGCACCGACAGCTCGAGGAACAGGGCCCGGTAACGCCCGCTGACGAGCGCCGCCGCGGTCAGCGCCGCCGCCTGCGTGCCGAGCAGCGCCCCGCCCAGCCGGACCCGCCCGGCGCGCAGGTGCGCGATCCCCGGCAGGACAGGGGAGACGGCCGCGATCAGCAGGGCCTGCGCCATCCGCAGGGGCGCCGCCGCCCCGCCGATCGGCCGCGCGCGCCCGGCCCGCGCGCCCCCGCCGGGCCCGTCGGACCCGCCCGACCCGTCGAATCCGCCTCGTGCGGCGGCCGGATCGTCCACGACCATGCTGCGCCCCCTCGGGGACGGCAGACCCCGCATCTCCCGTCCCGGGACAAGAGCGTGCAGGTCACGGCCGTGATCGTGAGGCGGATCCGGGGTCGTGTCCCGTAAATCCGGCACCCTGTCCCGGTCAGTATTGCCTCAGGAGAGGGCCCCGGAGCACTCAGGGACGCGGGACGGAGCTCAGCGGCGGCCGGTCACCAGCTGGTGGACAGCGGCATCCCCTCGGCGTAGCCGGACGAGCTCTGGATCCCGACCGTCGCACGCTCGTGGAACTCCTCCAGCGTGCGCGCGCCCGCGTAGGTGCACGAGCTGCGCAGCCCCGCCACGATCGAGTCGATGAGGTCCTCGACGCCGGGCCGCCGCGGGTCCAGGAACATCCGCGAGGTGGAGATGCCCTCCTCGAACAGCGCCTTGCGGGCCCGGTCGAACGGCGAGTCCTCTGCGGTGCGCAGCCGGACGGCCCGCGCCGAGGCCATGCCGAAGCTCTCCTTGTACATCCGGCCGTCGGCGGCGTGCTGCAGGTCGCCCGGCGACTCGAAGGTGCCGGCGAACCAGGAGCCCACCATCACGTTCGCCGCGCCGGCCGCGAGCGCGAGCGCGACGTCGCGCGGGTGCCGGACGCCGCCGTCCGCCCACACGTGCCGGCCGAGCCGGCGGGCCTCGGCGGCGCACTCCAGCACGGCGGAGAACTGCGGCCGCCCGACCCCGGTCATCATCCGGGTGGTGCACATCGCGCCCGGGCCGACGCCGACCTTGACGATGTCGGCGCCCGCCTCGATCAGGTCGCGGGTGCCCTCGGCGGTCACCACGTTGCCCGCCACCACCGGCACCGACGGGTCCAGGCCCCGCACCGCGGCCAGCGCGCTGATCATCTTCTCCTGGTGGCCGTGCGCGGTGTCCACCACGAGCAGGTCGGCGCCCGCCTCCAGCAGCGCCTTCGCCTTGCCCGCGACGTCCCCGTTCACGCCGACGGCGGCGCCGATGCGCAGCCGCCCCGACGCGTCGACGGCGGGCTTGTAGAGCGTGGCGCGCAGCGCGCCGGTCCGGGTGAGCACGCCGGTGAGCCGGCCCTCGCCGTCCACCACGGGCGCGAGCCGGTGCCCGCGCTCGTGCAGCCGGTTGAACGCCTCGCGCGGGTCGACGCCGTGCGGCAGCGTCACCAGGTCGCGCGACATGATGTCGCGCAGCTGCGCGAACCGGTCGACGCTCTGGCAGTCGGCCTCGGTGACGACGCCGACCGGCCGGTCGTCCTCCACCACGATCACCGCGCCGTGCGCGCGCTTGGGCAGCAGCGCCAGTGCATCGCCCGCGGTGCTGCCCGGGTCCAGCCGGATGGCGGTGTCCACCACCAGGTCGCGGCCCTTCACCCAGCCGATGACCTCGGCGACGACCTCGACCGGGATGTCCTGCGGGATCACCGCGACGCCGCCGCGCCGGGCGACGGTCTCGGCCATCCGGCGGCCGGACACCGCCGTCATGTTCGCCACGACCAGCGGCACGGTCGTCCCGCTGCCGTCGACCGTGGACAGGTCCACCTCCAGGCGCGACCCGACCGCGGAGCGGCGCGGGACCATGAAGACGTCGTTGTAGGTGAGGTCGTGAGCGGAGCGCTCACCGTTCAGCAGGTGCACGGCTGTACTACACACCAATCGCGGATCAGAGTGGCTGGGCCACCGTACATTGTGATCCATACCCGCGGGTGCTCCGGCCAAGCGCTCGCCCAAGGCCCTCCGGCGCCATGCCCGAGGCCGCCCCGGCCCCGTGACCGGGGGTGATGATGGTGTGTCCCCGGGGATCGCCCGGGTGATCTCCGGCGCTGCGTCCGCCCTCTTCCAGGCGCAACGGAAGTGTCTTACCGGACGAGGCTGAAAAGCGTGCAACGTGGGGCTTGGCTCTCTGTAAAGTTACCTCTTGACGTAACTGCGCCCTCGATGCACTTTTCTTACATGTGCGTCATGCGGACGGCCGACCCGCCCTAGGGCGCGCACATCAGAACACCGGGAGAAGGCGCAATGCAGGTCACGCACTCGAGCCCGGTCTGCCGCACCCGTCCGCGCCGCGGGCCGCCCCGTCCGCGCCGTCCCCCCGGGAGTGACCATCGCCACCCCGCGCGCCCGCCGCCCCGTCCCGGGACGCGCCCGCGCGCGGACCGGCCCCGGCCGCGTTGCGCTCCCGGACCGGCTCGCGCGGCGTCGGAAACGGCGCCGCCCGCAACCCGGCGCCGACGCTTCCACGGTCATCGGGCGGGACGAACACGAGCAAGATCAATATTTGACGTCATACCGTCCTGAAATGGAATGATCTTGCAGTTGCCAGCAGAACGATTCATCACATGTCGAGGAGGACAGCCGTGCTGGATGCGGTCGACGCCGTGCTCGTCCGCGAGCTCCAGCGGGATGGCAGGGCGACCTTCCAGGCGCTCGCCGACCGCGTCGGGCTTTCCCGCACGGCCGTGCGGGCACGGGTGCAGAACCTTCTCGAGACCGGCGTCGTGCGCGTCGTCGGCATCGTGCACGCCGCCGTCGTCGGGGCGGAGGCGATCGGGCACGTCTCGATCACCGTGGACGGATCGGCCCGGGAGGTCGCGGACGCGATCGCCGGCCACCCGGCGGTCAGCTTCACCGCACTGACCGCCGGCCCGCACGACCTGGTCGCGCAGGTGCGCACCCGCGACGACGCCGCGCTCGCGGCCGAGGTGGACCAGCTGCGGTCCGTCCCCGGCGTGCGCTCGGCGGAGGTCTTCCGCTCGGTCTCCACCGTCCGCGACACCCACGCGGTGGTGCGGGAGCTCGGCGAGGTCACCCTCGACGACATCGACTGGCGGCTGCTCCAGGAGCTGCAGCGCGACGGGCGCGCCCCCTACACCCGGCTCGCCCACATCATCGGGCTGTCCCAGGCCGCCACCCGGGCCCGGGTGGTCCGGCTGATGCGCACCGGCGTCATCCAGGTCACCGGGCTCGCCGACCCCCTCGCCCTCGGCGCCGCCGAGCTCGGCGGGTTCGGGCTCGTGGTGACCGGCGGGCTCCGCAAGATCGCCGAGGCGGTGGCCGCGCAGGACGGCGTCCGCTACCTGGCGACGGGCTTCGGCCGCTACGACATCGTCGGCCAGGCCGAGGCCGCCTCCCGCGCGGAGCTGGTCGCCGTCCTGGACGCGATCCGGTCCGTGCCCGGCGTGACGGTGCGGGAGTCCTGGCACCACCTGGACGTGGTGAAGGAGTCCTACGCCGTCGAACTCCCGGACCGCCCCCTGAACGGGGCGTGAGGGAGAGCCGCCGAGGGCGCCGGGGAACGGCGCCCCGGCGGCGTCAGTCGCGGCTGAGGGCGACCTCCTCCAGGTCCAGCTCGTGCAGGACCCGGTTCAGCACCTCGTCGTCGATCCGGCGGTCGTCGCGCATCTGCACGAACACCCGCCGCTCCGCCGCCAGCATCTCCCGCCGCAGCCGCCGGTAGGTGGCGGTCGGCACCTCCTCGCCCTGCGGGCCCGTCCCGCCGCCGAGCCGCTCCCACGCCCGCAGCTGCCGGTGCTCGGCCAGCTGCCGCAGCCGCTGCACGACGGCCTCGTCCAGGTCCTCGGCGGCGGTCAGCTCCTCCAGCCGCTCCAGCGCCGCGTTCGCCGCCGCGTGCTGGGCGCCCGCCTCGGCGACCGTGTCGGTGTAGCGCTCCCGGTCGCTCGCGACGCCGAGCAGCCGGATCAGCGCCGGGAACGTCAGCCCCTGCACCAGCAGCGTCCCGAGGACGGTCGTGAAGGTGAAGAAGATGATCAGATCCCGGCCGGGGAACGGAGCGTCGCCGGACGCGCCGAACGGCACCGCGAACGCCGCCGCGAGCGACACCACCCCGCGCATCCCCGCCCACGAGACCACGGTCGCGCCGCGCCATCCGACGGGCTCCCGCGCGCGCTCGCGCCGCGACAGCAGCCGCGGCAGGCGGGACGCGGGGAACACCCAGACGAACCGGGCCGCGACCGTCACCGCGAAGATCGCCAGGGCCCACCAGGCCAGCTCCGGCCAGCCGTGCCCGGACAGCCCGTCCACCACCGGCGGCAGCTGCAGCCCGATCAGCAGGAACACCACCGACTCCAGGACGAAGACGACGACCTTCCAGAACGAGTGCCCGATCAGCCGGGTGACCGGCGCCGAGTCGGTGAACCGGTGGCCGAGGTACAGCCCGCTGACCACCACCGCGATCACCCCGGAGGCGTGCACGCTCTCGGCGATCAGGTACGCGGCGAACGGTGCCAGCACCGCCACCCCGTTCTCCACCAGCGGGTCGTCCAGCCGGGTCCGCAGCCAGTGCAGCGGCGGCCCGAGCAGCAGCCCCACCACCGCGCCCGCGCCCGCCGCGAACAGGAACCGCCACACCCCGTCCGCCAGCGTCAACCCCGCGCCCGTCGCCGCGATCACCGCGACCCGGAACGCCGTCAGCGCGGTCGCGTCGTTGAACAGGCTCTCCCCGACCAGCACCGTCACCGTCCGGCGCGGCAGCCCGAGCCGCTGCGCCACGCTGACCGCGGCGACCGCGTCCGGCGGCGCCACGATCGCGCCGAGCACGAACGCGGCCGCCAGCGGCAGACCCGGGACGAGCAGGTGCGCCGCGTACCCGACGGCGAACGTGCTGAACAGCACCAGCCCGACCGACAGCAGCCCGATCGACCAGGCGTTCTCCCGCAGGCCCGCGTAGGAACTCTGCCACGCCGCCGAGAACAGCAGCGGCGGCAGGAAGACGTACAGGACGAACTCGGGATCCAGCTCGAACTCCGGCACGCCCGGCACGAACGAGAACACCAGCCCCGCGATCACCAGGACCAGCGGCGCGGGCGCCCCGCCGCGGCGCGCCGCCGCGGCCACCGCCAGCGCCACGACCGGCACGGCCAGCAGCCAGAGTGCGTGCGTCGTCTCCACGCGCAGATCATGGCACGGCCGGGGCGGCGGCCCCGAACCGAGCGGCCGGACGGCCTCAGCGGTGCTCGCGCCCCCGCGGGTCCCCCCCGGCGTCCTTGGCGAAGGCCAGGAAGTCGCGGGCGGACGAGGGGAGCCGGCGGTGCGCGTGCACCAGCCCGATCAGCCGGGTGATCGGCGGCAGGAACGACCGGACGGCCACGCCCTCGGTGTCGTCCAGCTGGTTGCGGTACCACAGCAGCGAGCCCATCCCGGCGCGCACCCAGCCCAGCCAGGCGCCGCGCTCGTCGGTCTCCACCACCGGCACCGGCTTCGCGCCGACCCGCCGCAGCACGGTGTCGATCTCCGCGCGCCGGGCGCCGCCCCGGGCCGGCAGCACCAGCCGCATGCCGTCCAGCGCGGCGGGCGGCACCGGTTCGCGCACCTTCAGCGCGAGCGGGGAGATCAGCACCAGCTCGCGCTGCTCGAACGGGTGCGCCGTCAGGTCGCCGGGCACCGGCAGGTCGGTGAGCGCGAGGTCGGCCCGCCCGGCCCGCAGCACGGCGGCGACCTCGTCGCGGCCCCCGCAGCGCACCACCCGGACCCGCACCGCCGGCTGGTCGCGGGCGAACCGCGGGATCAGCCGGCCGGTCAGCTCCGGCTCCAGCGACGGGGTGGTCGCCACCCGCAGCTCGGCGCCCCGGCCGTCGGAGCGGGCCGCCGACATCCCCTCGATCGCGTCGACGGCGTCCAGCGCGGCCCGCGCCTGCCGGACCACCTGCTCGCCGACCGGGGTGAGGACCACGCCGCGCCCCGACCGGGCGAACAGCTCCACGCCCAGCTCGCGCTCCAGCTCGCGGACGGCGCGCGACAGCGCGGGCTGCGCGACATAGAGAGCCTGGGCCGCCGACGTCATCGTGCCGTGGTCGGCGGTCGCCACGACATAGCGCAGCTGCCGCAGATTCATGTCACGACCGTATGACAACGAACCGCTCCGGTCCTGGACATAGCCGGAATCGGCCCGAGAACGGGTCCGCGGTCAGGACGGCGGCGGGGACGCCCTCGTCCCGTCCGGCGCCGGCCGGGCGGCGGGGACGGTGTCGCGTTCGGGCTGCAGCTGGGGAGCGCCGACCGAGCAGTGGCTGCGGCACTCCGGTTCGACCGGCTCGCCGGACGGGGCGCGCAGCGCGTCGCCGGACACGGTGACGAAGGTCAGCACGGCGCCCGCGGCCAGCAGCGCCGCGCAGGCCGTCATGGCGACGTGGAAGCCGTCCGAGAAGCGGCTCGGATCGTTGTAGGCATTGCCCGTGAGCCCGGCCAGCGGCGGGATCGCCGCGACCGCCAGCAGCCCGGCCGCCCGCGCGACCGCGTTGTTCACGCCGCTCGCCACGCCCGCGTGCCGGACGTCCGCCGTCGCCAGCACCGTGGCCGTCAGCGGCGCGACGACCGCCGCCAGCCCGAGCCCGAACACCACCACGGCGGGCAGCACCTCCCGCAGATAGGAGGAGTCCTTGCCGATCCGGCCGACCAGCAGCATCCCGGCCGCGGCGACCAGCAGCCCGGCCGTCATCGGCAGCCGCGGGCCGATCTTCTGCGCGAGCGCACCCGCCCGCGCCGACAGCAGCAGCATCAGGACCGTGACCGGCAGCAGCGCGGTGCCCGCGGCGATCGGCGAGAACCCGCCGACGACCTGCAGGTTGAGGACGAACAGGAAGAACATCACGCCCATCCCGCCGTACATGATGAAGGTGACGGCGTTGACGGCGGAGAACTGCCGGGAGGCGAACACCTCCAGCGGCAGCATCGGCTGAGGCACCTCCCGCCCGGCCCGTCCGCCGAACAGCCGCCGGCCCCGCCCGCGGGCCCGCTCCACCAGGACGAAGCCGACCGCGGCGGCGACGCCCACCACGGCGGCGGCCCCGATGACGGCCGGGGCCGTGCGCCCGCCCGGCGCCTCGGTGAGCGCGTAGGTCGTCCCCGCCAGCGCGAGCGCGGCCAGCACGGCGCCGGGCACGTCGAAGCGGCCGTGGGCGCGCGGGTCGACGCTCTCGGGGACGTGCCGGGCGGCGACCAGCACCACCACCGCGGCGAGCGGCACGTTCAGCAGGAACACCCACCGCCAGCCCGCCGCCTCCACCAGCCAGCCGCCCGCGAACGGCCCGACGGCCCCGGCGACGCCGCCGAGCCCGGACCAGGCGCCGACCGCGCGCGGCCGGTCGTCGGAGGCGAACGACGCCTGGATGATCGCCAGCGAGCCCGGGGTCAGCAGCGCGCCGCCCATGCCCTGCAGCGCCCGCGACAGCACGAGCATCTCGACGTTGAGCGCCATCCCGCACAGCACCGAGGCCACCGCGAACCAGACCACGCCGATGAGGAAGATCCGGCGGCGGCCGTACCGGTCGCCCAGCGACCCGCCGAGCAGGATGAACCCGGCGAGCGTCAGCGTGTAGGCGTTGACCGTCCACTGCAGGCCCGCCATGTCGGCGTGCAGGTCCCGCGCGAGCCTCGGCAGGGCGACGTTCACCACGGTGGAGTCGAGCATCGCCACGCTCGACCCGAGGACGGTCGCCAGCATGATCCAGCGGCCCGGCGCCGTGCCCAGCCGGACGTCCGGCATCAGTGCCTCCCGGTGGGGGACGACGCCCCGGGCCTCCCCGCCGGCATCAGACGATCAGTTCGTCGGCGAAGCACCAGCGCCAGTCCTCGCCCTGCTCGAACGACCGGACGATCGGGTGCCCTTCCTTCTGGTAATGCGCGGTCGCGTGCCGCATGGGGGAGGAGTCGCAGCAGCCGACGTGCCCGCAGCTCAGGCAGAGCCGCAGGTGGACCCACCGGGTGCCCTGCTCCAGGCACTCCTGGCAGCCCTGCGGCGTGTTCGGGGCCGGATCCTCCACCGGGACGGACTGCACATGCTCACAAATGGCCATATGGGCATCGTGCCACGCCCGCGGTCAAGGGATCACCAGTGGTCGGGGCTGAACGGCTCGTCCTCGGGGCGGGCCGACTCGGCCAGCAGCCGCAGGTCGGACTCGACCATCATCGTCACCAGGCCCTCGAAGGTCACGTCGGGCTCCCAGCCGAGCTGCTCGCGGGCCCGCTTCGGGTCGGCGCACAGCAGGTCGACCTCCGCCGGCCGGGTGTACTTCGCGTCGAGAACGACGTGGTCCTCCCAGTTCAGCCCGGCGGTGCGGAACGCGAACTCGACCAGCTCGCGCACCGACTGCGTCTGGCCGGTCCCGATCACGTAGTCCTCGGGGGCGTCCTGGGCCAGCATCATCCGCATCGCGCGGGCGTAGTCGCCGGCGTAGCCCCAGTCGCGCCGGGCGTCCAGGTTACCGAGGCGCAGCTCCTTGGCCAGGCCGAGCTTGATCCGGGCCGCGCCGAGCGACACCTTCCGGGTGACGAACTCGGCGCCGCGGCGCGGCGACTCGTGGTTGAACAGGATCCCGCTGACCGCGAACATCCCGTACGACTCGCGGTAGTTCTGCGTGATGTAGTGCCCGTAGCTCTTGGCGACGCCGTACGGGCTGCGCGGGTGGAACGGCGTCTTCTCGTTCTGCGGCGTCTCCCGCACCATCCCGAACATCTCCGAGGACGACGCCTGGTAGAAGCGGATCTGCTCGCGCCCGGGCGTGCGGGACGGGCTGATGCCCGACACCACCCGGATCGCCTCCAGCATCCGCAGCACGCCCATGCCGGTCACCTCGGCGGTGAGCTCGGCCTGCTGCCACGACATCGGGACATAGGAGATCGCGCCGAGGTTGTAGACCTCGTCGGGCTGGACCCGCTCCACCGCCGAGATCAGGCTGCCCTGGTCGAGCAGGTCCCCGGCGGTGATCTGGACGTCGCCGATGTGCTTGCGCAGCCGCGACACGTGCGGATTCGCCTGCCCCCGGACCAGGCCCCACACCTCGTACCCCAGCTCAAGCAGATGCTCGGCCAGGTACGAGCCGTCCTGTCCGGTGATGCCGGTGATGAGTGCTCGCCTGGACAGCGGATCCTCCATGGGCTGATCGGTGCGACGCGGGACCCACCGCGGGACGAACCCAGGGCGAGCGTGAAATATGAGGTTAGCGACCTCGCGGGGATGCTGACGAGGGAGGGCGCCGTTTGAACCGAATTTGCTTCTGGTTCAGCCCGCCGGCCCGACGCCGCCGCTCGGCCCGCCGTCCGGGGGGCCCGCGGGCGCCGTGCCGCGTGGCGCGCGGGGCCCCGCGTGTGCCACGGTGTGGGGCATCATGACCACTCCCGACGCCGCGCCGCTGCGGCTGAACGGGCGCGATCTCGGCCGCCACGCGATCATGGCCGTGGTGAACCGGACGCCCGACTCGTTCTTCGACAGGGGCGCGACCTACGGCTTCGGCGCCGCGCTGGACGCGGTGGACCGCGCCGTCGCGGAGGGCGCCGACATCATCGACATCGGCGGCGTGAAGGCCGGCCCCGGCGAGGACGTCGGCGTCGCCGAGGAGCTGCGCCGGGTGGTGGACCTGGTCGCCGCCGTCCGGGAGCGGCACCCCGGCGTGGTGATCAGCGTCGACACCTGGCGGGCGGAGGTCGGGGAGGCCGTCGCCGCGGCGGGCGCGGACCTGCTGAACGACACCTGGGGCGGCCCGGACCCCGCGCTGGCCGAGGTCGCCGCCGCGCACGGCGTCGGGCTGGTCTGCGCGCACGCGGGCGGCCTGGACCCGCGCACCCGGCCGCACCGGATCGGGTACGGCGACGTGGTCGCGGACGTGGTCGCCCATGTCACCGCGGAGGCGGAACGCGCGCTCGCGCTGGGCGTGGCGCGGGAGTCGATCCTGATCGACCCCGCGCACGACTTCGGCAAGAGCACCCGGCACTCGCTGGAGATCACCCGGCGGCTCGGCGAGATGACCGCCACCGGCTGGCCGGTACTGGTCGCGGTGTCCAACAAGGACTTCATCGGGGAGACCCTCGGCCGGCCCGTCGACAGGCGCGGCGTCGGCACGATGGCGGTGCTGGGCGTCTCGGCGCTGCTGGGCGCCCGCGTGTTCCGCGTCCACGACGCCGCCGCCGCCCGCCGCGCCCTGGACGCCGTCGCCGCGATCGCCTGATCAGAGCGCGGCCTCGCGCCGGCGGGCGCGGTAGGCGGCGACGTGCATGCGGTTGCCGCAGGTGCGGCTGTCGCAGTAGCGGCGGCAGCGGTTGCGCGACAGGTCCACCAGCACCCGCGAGCAGTCGGGCGCCTCGCAGGTGCGCAGCCGGTCCAGCTCGCCCGCCGCCACCACGTACGCCAGCGCCATCCCGCAGTCGGCCGCCAGGTGCTCGCCCACCGGGGCGCCCGGCGCGAAGAAGTGCACGTGCCAGTCGTAGCCGTCGTGGTCGGTCAGGTGCGGGGTCGCGCGGACCTCGCCGACGATCTCGTTGATCAGCCGGACCGCGGTGGGCACGTCCGCGGTGCGGAACACCGTGTGGAACCGGTCGCGCAGCGCCAGCACCCGGGCCAGGTCGGCCTCGGTCAGCGCCCCGACGTCGCTGAACGCGCTGCGCCCGACGAACGCGCGCAGCTGCGGCAGCCCGGCGAGCCCCTCGGTGCCGGACGCGGCGCCGCCGGTGTTGATGAGGTCGACGACGACGGCGAGCGCGTGCTCGGTGTCATGAGTGAAGATCACAATCGCTCCAGTCTCGGGGGACCGGGGTCGTACTGCTCCTGGGGGGCGACCCCCAGACCGCCCCGACGAGGTCAGGACGGCCGAGCGCCCGGCAGCGCCGCCGGGGCCGGAACGCGGCCCGGCCCCCACCCTACGACGCCGGACGGCCCCGTCCGCGCCGACCCTGCCGGCGCGGCCCGCCCGGTTCCGGCCCCACTGCCTGCGGGAACGTTCCACGATCGGTTCCCGGCGCGCGCCGGGCGCGTACCGCGCCGCGATCCGGAGAGGATCACGGCGTGGAGGGGGACCGGCTGTTCATCGTGTTCCTGGTCGTCGCCGTGGTGGTCCTGGCGGCCCGGGCGCTGGCCGGGCGGCTGCGGCTGCCGGACGCGATCGTGCTCGTGCTGCTCGGCATGGCCGCCGGCTTCGTACCGGGGCTGCCCGCCGTGGTCGCCCCGCCCGACCTGGTGCTGATGGGGTTCCTGCCGCCGCTGGTCTACCACGCCGCCTTCTTCACCGCGCCGCGCGAGGCCCGCGCCGACGCGGTGCCCATCGTCACGCTGGCGTTCGGGCTGACCGCCGTCACCACCGCGGCCGTCGCCGCCACCGTGCACGCGCTCCTGCCCGGCCTCGGCTGGGCCGCCGCGCTGGCGTTCGGCGCCGCGGTCGCGCCCACCGACGCGGTCGCCGCCACCGCGGTGCTGCAGCGGCTCGGCGCGCCCGCCCGGCTCGTCACCATCCTGGAGGGCGAGAGCCTGATCAACGACGGCGTCGCCCTGACGATCTTCGGGCTCGCCATCGAGGCGGTCGACGTCGGGTTCGCGCCCGCGCACGGGGCCGTCCGGCTCGTCCAGGTGGTGCTCGGCGGCGTCGCCTACGGGGTGGTGCTCGGCGTGGTGATCCGCCGGATCCGGCGCCGCATCCAGGACCCCATCAGCCAGGTGATCGTGTCGCTGGTCACCCCGTACCTGGCGTTCATCCCCGCGGAGAACTTCGGTGCGTCCGGGGTGCTGGCGACCGTCGTGGCGGGCTTCTCCATCGGCACCCACGGCGAGGGCGTGCTGCAGCCCGCGTCCCGGCTGGCCGGCACCACGTTCTGGCGGATCCTGACGTTCCTGCTGGAGTCGGCGCTGTTCGTGCTGCTCGGCCTGGAGATCCGCGAGATCATCCGCGCGCCCGGCGGGCACACCTGGCACGCGGTGCTGCTGACCACGCTCGCGGTGTCGGCCGTCGTCATCGGCGTCCGGCTGCTCTGGGAGCTCGGCAACGGCCCGCTCGCCGGGCTGGTGCCGGGCGGCCGGCGCAGCCAGCAGGGCCTCGGCTGGCGGCAGCGGCTGGTGATCGGCCTGGGCGGGATGCGCGGGGCCATCTCGCTGGCGATCGCGCTGTCGCTGCCCGCCGCCGTCGGCCCCGACCGGGGCGTGCTGGTGCTGCTCACCGCCCTGGTCGTGCTGATCACGCTGATCGGGCAGGCCCCGCTGCTCCCGCCGCTGCTGCGGACGCTCGGCTTGATCGAATCCGACAAGCACCGGCTGGAGGTGATGACGGCGCGCAAGGCCGGGCTGCAGGCCGCACTGGCCAAGCTGGACGAGCTGGCCGAGGACGAGGAGGTCGACGACCAGACCGCCGAGGCGTTCCGGCAGATGCTCGAGCTGCGGCTGGAGCGCGTCCGCTACTTCCTGGACGAGGAGGAGGACGAGACCGGCGCCCCGCCGCCCAACAGCCGCAAGGTCCGCGGCGAGCTGGTCAAGGCGCAGCGCGCGAAGCTGACCGCGCTGTACCGCAAGGGCCGGATCGGCGCCGGCACCCTGCGCCAGATCAGCCGCGAACTCGACTTCGAGGACCCGATCGTCATCCGCCGGACCCGCTCCTGAACCGCCCGGGTGAACCGGCCGGGCGTCCTCAGCGGGCGTAGTGGGGGTCGGCCACGACGGGGTAATAGGCGTCCGCGTGCTGCACCCGCATCGTGACGACCGACCCCTCCAGCGTGTAGTCCGCCTTCACCTGGCGGAACATCGAGTCGCTGGCCCAGGGGTTGTAGAGCCGCCCGACGGTCGCGCCGTAGCGCAGGTGGACGACGTCGTAGCCGCCGGACGGCATCGCCTCCAGGGCGAGCCCGTCGGCGAGGGACACGGGGAAGCGGAACTCCGAGGGGGCGTCCGGGCCGTGCACGACCGTGAGCAGCCGCACGCCGTTGTCGGTCGTCTGCGCGACGATGTCGGTGTCGACGTCCACGCCGACGAACACCCGCAGGCTGGGCCGCAGCACCTGCGCGACCGTGTCGGCCGCCGCCACGTCGATGCCGAGATGGATGCGCTGCCCGTCCTTGGTGGGCACCCACACGCCGTCACGCGCGCGCTGCCCCCAGGCGACGTCGGGGTTCTCCATCTCCTGGGGCTCGTTCTTGCCCCGGGCGACGAGAATCCTCGAGGCGGCGCCCATCGCCGCGGCAGCCCCGTCCCGTGCGTGCCTCATGGCGGGCCCCCTCGCCTTCTTCTTCCATCACGTACGTGACACCAAGCTCGTCCTGGGTTCACCACGGGTCCGCCCGCCAGGAAGTCCCTCGACCTGCCTGCCACTGCCAACGGGCGTGTTCGCGGTGTTCGCCCCGTGCGTCGTTGGACCTTACACCACGCTTATACGTGCCGTACGGGCGCATATTGATCGTTTCTCTCCGTGCCCGGACCGTCGCATACCGCGCCCGGCGGAGGGGCGCTCCGGCGGGCCGCCCGCCGCCCGATAAATGCTTTGCGGCGGTGCCGCGAAAAGGCCCATCATCGAAACACGTCGAACGGACGGCACGAAGGGGCGAGCCACCGGATAGGCGGCCGGTCTCCAAAACCGGCGGAACGTGGGTTCGACTCCTACCGCCCCTGCTGAGCACGCTCGATGGGCCTGTGGTGCAACGGCAGCACACTTCCCTTGCAAGGAAGCGATCAGGGTTCGACTCCCTGCCGGTCCACGCGGTTCCGGCCGCCGCCGGGCGCTCTCCCGCCCGCGCGAGGAGGGTTGGCCGAACGGTAAGGCAGCAGTTTCGAAAACTGACGTCGAGGTGAAACTCGAAGGGGTTCGACTCCCTTACCCTCCGCCATTCACGGCGAAGGCCCGCGGGTGGGGTGGCCGGGCCCGGCCACCCCACCCGCGGGCGTTCCCGCCGCGGCCGCCTCTCGCGCGGTCGCGGCCTCGCGTCAGGCGAACGCGGCCCGTCCCGCCCGCGCGGTCTCCTTCAGGTCGGCGAGCACCTCGGAGAGGCGGTCCAGGCCGCCGGCGATCCAGGGCAGCGACGCCGGGTCGGGGGAGGCGAGCGCGGTGAGGCGCTGCTCGTCGGTCTCCCCGTACAGCAGGCTGGGCGCGACCCGCAGGCGCAGCGCCCCGGGCGGCTCGCCGAACGAGCTGCCGGGCAGCACGCCCACCCCGTAGCGCTCCAGGAGCAGTCCGGACAGGTCGGCGGACGTCCGCACGCCGTTCCCGCGGCGCAACTCGTCCCGCAGCGGGGCCAGGTCGGGATAGACGTAGAAGGCGCCCTGCGGGCGCGGCACCCGGGCGCCCGCCTCGGCGAACCGGGCGGCGACCGCCCGGGTGACCGCCGCGTGCAGCCGGCGGCTGCGGTCGATGTGCTCGACCAGTTCCGGCGGCTCGGCGAACGCGTACGCGGCGGCGTGCTGCATCGGGGCGGGCGCGCTGGACCAGATCTCGCTGGCGGTCCCGAGCACGCCGGCGCGCAGCGCCGCGCCGAACGGGCCGTCCGGCAGCCGCGCCACCCCCAGGCGCCAGCCGCCGGCCGCCAGGCTCTTGCTCAGCGCCGTCGTCACCACGGTCCGCTCCGGCGCGTACCGGGCGGGGGACGGCACCGCGCGGGCGGGGTCGTGCACGAGGTCGCGGTAGATCTCGTCCGAAATGATCACCAGGTCGAGGTCGCGGGCCACCGCGCACAGCCGCCGGACGGTCTCCGCGGAGGCGAGCGTGCCGGTCGGGTTGTCCGGCAGCGTGACGATCACCGTGCGGACGGTCCGCCCGGCGGCCCGCGCGCGCACGACCGCGTCGGCGAGCAGCGCCTCCCTCGGCACCCCGCCCTCGCCCGGCGGCGTGGCCACCCGGACCGGCCGCACCCCGGCGAGCGGCGCCTGCGCGGCGTAGCTGACCCAGCTCGGCGTTGGCACCACCACGTCCCCGCCGAGCGCCATCAGCAACGCGAACAGCAGCGGCTTGCTGCCCGGCCCGCACACCACGGTGGACGGGTCGGTCGGCAGCCCGCGCCGCGCCCAGTACCCGGCCGCGGCGGCGCGGAGGGCCGCCGACCCGGCGACGGGGCCGTACCCGCCGCGCCCCGCGGCGGCGGCGAGCTCCCGCGTCAACGCGGGATGGATCGGGATGCCGGCCTCGCCGAAGCCGAGCGGCAGGACCCGCACGCCTTCCCGGCGCTTGCGGGCGAGGGCCTCGTTCACCGCGAGCGTCGGCGACAACGGGACGGGACGGGGCGCGAAGGAGACCGGCCGGGCGGGCCCGCAGGGCGCGGACGAGCCGGAGTGGCCGGACGGTCTGGAAGGCGCGGCGGGTTCGGAGGAACCGGCGGGTTCGGAGAGGCTGGACGAGGCGCCGGCCGGGCGATCGTGCGCGGGCAGGTTGTGGGCAGCCATCAACGCTCCAAAGGGCATGACGAAACAACGGTGTGCGGCGGAAGAATCCCCCTGTGCGACCCGGCCGGGTTCGATCAATGCTTTCCCGCATTCAGCATCATCACAAGCGAGTCTCGGCGATGGTGACCGTAAGCTGGAGTGATGCTGGAGCTGCGCCGCCTGCGGCTGCTCGCCGAGTTCGCCCGCCGCGGCAGCATCGCCGCGACCGCCGCCGCCCTCGGGTACACCCCGTCGGCGGTCTCCCAGCAGCTGGCCGCGCTGGAACGGCAGGCGCGCGTCCCGCTGCTGGACCGGACGGCGCGCAGCGCGGAGCTGACCGACGCCGGGCGGCGCCTCGCCGCGCGCGCCGAGGAGATCCTGAGCCTGGTGGAGACCGCGGAGGCGGAGCTGTCCGCGCAGGCCGACACGCCGACGGGGCGCGTGGTGGTCACCGCGTTCCCGACCGCCGCCGTCGCGTTCGCGCCCGCGCTGGCGCGCAGCCTCGGCGAGCATCCCGGGCTGGCCTTCGTGCTCCGCCAGACCCGTCCGGGCGACGGCGTCCGCCAGGTGCAGAACGGCGAGGTCGACATCGCGCTGATCGACGACTGGACGGGAAAGGTCCCCGACCAGTCCCCGGCGGTGCTGGAGTTCTTCCATCTGCGCCGCGACCCGCTGGTGCTGGTCGTCCCGGCCGCGCACCCGATGTCGGACCCGGGCCGCCCCGTGGAGTTGCAGCGGCTGCGGGAGGAGCCGTGGATGGCGGCGCCGCCGGGCGAGCCGTCCCGGCAGGCCGTCGAGCGGCTGCTGGACACCGTCGGCGGCGCCCGGCCCGTCCCGTGGGAGTTCGAGGGCCTGCACACCATCCTCAGCCTGGTGGCGCGGGGGATCGGGATCACCGCGGTGCCCGCGCTGGCGCTGGCGGCCGGCGACCGGGGCGTGGCGGTGCGGCGGATCCCGGAATGCACGCTGGCCAGGGAGGTGTACGCGGTGACGCGGCGGGCCAGCGTGCGGCGGCCGTCGGTGGCGGTGACGCTGCGCGCGATCTACGCCGCCGCCCGCGACGTCCAGCCCGTGCCGCCCGAGTCCTGACCGCTTCCGGCCGCGGCCCGCACCAAGAGAGGGATAAATCCGAACTAAGAGACAAAACGCCTCAATAGATCCCTCTGTGGAGGGAAGTCGCAGGATGAGAGAACAATCCGACGGACGGTCGGAACACGGACGCCCCCAGGTTCGTCAAAACGGGAAGATGCTCGCGGATCATCACGTACGGTGGTGCGAATCGTGACGGCATCCCAGGCCATGCATCAGTCCATGCACACCGATCGGGGAGCGCAGCACTCGATGGAACGACCAGCGACGACGCCGGCCGCGACGGCGGCCGGGCCCTCCGGCGCGACGGCGGTGGCCGCGGTCGCCGAGGGCGGCGGGCACCACTTCGAGCTGCCGCGGATCCGGGCGCTGCTGCTGCACGCGCTCCCGCGCTTCGCCGAGGGGGTGATCGCGCCCGTGGCGGTCTTCTACGCCGCGCTGGCGCTGCTGGGGCTGAACGGCGCGCTGGCCGCCGCGGTCGCGTGGGTGTACGGCGGCATCATCTTCCGCTACCTGCGCGGGCACCCCGTCTCCGGCATGCTGCTGCTGGCAGCGGTCGGCGTGACCGTGCGGGCGGTCCTGGCGGCGGCCACGCACAGCGCCGTCGTCTACTTCCTGCAGCCGACCCTCGGCACGCTGATGGTGAGCATGGCCTTCCTCGCCTCCGTCCCGCTCGGCCGGCCGCTGGCGATGAAGCTCGCCCGCGACATGGTGCCGATCCCCGAGGCGTTCTTCCGCCACGACAAGGTGCACCAGTTCTTCCTGCGCATTTCGCTGCTGTGGTCGATGGTGCTGTTCGTCAACGTCGGGCTCAGCCTGTGGATGCTGTTCAACGAGTCGATCGGCACCTACCTGTGGCTGCGCACCAGCATGGTCGCCGGCCTCGGCGCCCTGGGCGTCGGCGTCTCGGTGATGGGGTTCAAGCGGCTCCTGCGGCACGTGAACCGCGATCCCTCCCCGGCGGCCTGACCCCGGGCCCGGCAGGCCACCGGACGTCCTGAGCTGCGATTCCCCGGCGTCCGCGCGAACTTTTCGGGCTCGGGGCTCATCTCCCTTTTCACAGGCATTCACCGAAGACGGGTGAGTCTTGGGGCTTGGGGGAGTTTCGTGACGATCAACGGGCGGCCGGCAATGGCGGCGACCGGAATCGCGGGCGCCGTCGCGGTGCTCGCGGCGGGCTGCGGCATCGGCGGCACGGGCGTGCTGTCGGCGGGCGAGTCCGACACCACCGTGACGATCACACCGGCGACCGGGACGCGCGCGGTCAAGCCGGACGCGGTGATCGAGGTGAAGGCGTCCGGCGGGAAGCTGGCGAAGGTCACCGTCCAGGGGAGCAAGGGCTCGGCCGTCACCGGGCGGCTCACCGGCGGCCACAAGACCTGGCGTTCGACCCGCACGATGACGCCCGGCGCGTCCTACACCGTGACCGCGCAGGCCAAGAGCGGCGGCAAGCTGCGGACGGTCACCAGCGCGTTCACCACGCTGGCCCCGGCGCAGACCCTGTCCATCACCGACGTCACGCCGAACCTGCCCGGGGAGAAAGTCGGCGTCGGCATGCCGATCATCCTTCAGTTCAACCGCCCGGTCGCCGACAAGGCCGCGGTGGAGAGGGTCCTGCACGTGACCCCGGACAAGCCGGTCGAGGGCGCCTGGCGCTGGGTCGGGTCCCAGGAGGTCGTCTACCGCACGAAGACCTACTGGCAGCCGCACCAGACCGTCCGGTTCCGGGCCGACCTGGCCGGCGTGAACGCCGGAGGCGGCGTCTACGGGGCCGCGGACGCCGCCTCGACGATCAGTGTCGGCGCCGCGCAGATCACCACCGGCGACATCGGCGGCCATCACATGACGGTGACGCGCGACGGCCGCAAGCTGCGGACCGTCCCGTTCAGCGCGGGCAACGGCGAGACCCGGGAGTTCACCACCACCAGCGGCGTCCACCTGCTCATGGACAAGGGCAACCCCGTGACGATGACGTCGCCGGGCCGGCAGCCCGGCGACCCGGGCTACTACCAGCAGGTCGTCGACTACGCGGTGCGCTTCTCCAACAGCGGCGAGTACGTCCACTCGGCGCCCTGGTCGGTCGGCTCGCAGGGGTCGGCGAACGTCAGCCACGGCTGCCTGAACGTCAGCCCCGCGAACGCCGAATGGTTCTACGGCATCGCCCAGCGCGGCGATGTGCTCAAGCTCACCGGCACCGGCCGCCAGGTCGAGTGGGACAACGGCTGGAGCTTCTGGCAGCTGCCGTTCGCCAAGTGGAAGGAGGGCGGCGCCCTTGACTGAGCGCAGCGGGCCCGCCCGCGGTGGCGCGCGATCCGCGCTACCGACCGTTGTCCGGTTGCAACGCTTTGATCTCGGACTACGGCCAAAACCCCGGGTCGTGGCCTCATCACGGGATTTTGTCGCTAATGTCGCTGAGATAGACGGCGGGGTTCTGGAGGTTTGACGTGCAGCGGAGGGTGTCCGCGGGTGTACGGGCCGGTGCGGGGATGGCGGGGGCCGTACTGCTCCTCACGACCGCCTGCTCGGGCGGCGAGAAGGAGCACGGCGTCCCGGTCGGCGAGAAGGGCGACGCCGCCGTGCCGCAGGTGACGATCGATCCGGGCAACGGCAACGGCAAGGCGGCGCCGGAGGACGGCGTGACCGTCACGGCCGCGGGCGGCACGCTGCAGCAGGTCACCGTGACCCGCAAGGGCAAGCCGGTGGACGGCGCGATGGCGGCCGACAAGAAGTCGTGGAAGTCGCGCACGCTGCGTCCCGGCTCCCAGTACCAGGTGTCCGCGGTCGCGACCAGCCCCAAGGGCAAGTCGACCACGATCAACTCCACCTTCAAGACGCTCAAGGCGGCCAACGAGCTCGACATCGCGGACGTCTCCCCGACCTCGGGCGAGAAGGTCGGCGTCGGCATGCCGATCATCGTCACCTTCAACCGTGCCGTCGGCGACAAGAAGGCCGTCGAGCAGGCCCTGGAGGTCAAGTCCACCAAGCCCGCGACCGGTGCCTGGCACTGGGTCGGCGACACCCAGGCGATCTTCCGGACGCAGAACGGGCACTACTGGCAGCCCAACCAGAAGGTCACCTTCAGCGCCAAGCTGGCGGGCGTGAAGTCGGGCAAGAAGACCTACGGGATGAGCGACTTCAGCCGCAAGTTCAGCATCGGCGACTCCCACATCATCACCGCCAGCACCAAGACCCATCACCTGACCGTCAAGAAGAACGGCAAGAAGGTGAAGAGCTGGCCGATCAGCGCCGGCCGCGGCGGCCGCGTGGTCAACGGGGTGGACACCTACGCCACGACCAGCGGCGTTCACCTGACCATGGGCAAGGAGAATCCGGCGATCATGACGTCGGAGTGGATGGGCGTGAAGCCGGACGAGCCGGGCGGTTACAAGGAGGTCATCCCGTACGCGGTGCGGATCTCCAACAGCGGCGAGTACATCCACTCGATGGCCTCGACGGTCTGGGCGCAGGGCCACCAGAACGTCAGCCACGGCTGCGTCAACTCCCCGCCCTCCGCGGCGCGCTGGTTCTACAGGTTCTCCTACCGCGGCGACCCGGTGGTCATCACCGGCACCGACCGCGACCTGGGCTGGGACAACGGCTGGGGCTACTACCAGATGTCCTGGAAGAAGTGGGTCAAGGGCAGCGCCCTCGACCGCACCGTGACCACCGGCTGAACCCCCGCCCGGCAGGCGGCGCGCCGCGGGCGCGCCGCCCTGTGGGTGTCAGGTGCGTTGGAGGAGGCCTCGGACGTAGGCGGCCTGGCCGGCGTGCTGGAGGTCGTCGGAGATCACGCTGATCAGGCGGACCGCGAGGGTGACGGGCGGGTCCCAGGCCGTGTCGACGACGCGTTCGAGGTCCTTGTCGGTCAGCGCGCCGACGTACTCGAGGGTCCGGTCGTGCACGGCGTCGTGGTAGCCGGTGAGCAGCTCCGCCGACTCGACCCGGACGGCCGCGACCTGGTCCGGGTCGTGGCCGTAGCCGGTCTCGGACGGGTCGAGCGGCAGCTTGAACCGGTCCGCCCAGCCGTCGGACGTCCAGACCTGGGCCGTGCCGGCGGCGTCGGCGATGTGGTCGTCCTGGACGCGGGTCAGGTGCCAGACGAGCCAGGCGATGGAGTTGGCCTCGGCGTCGGCGCGGTAGGCGAGCTGGTCCGGGCCGAGCCCGTCGGCGGCCGCGTGGACCACCTCCTGGATCCGGTCGAAGGCGTCGGTGAGCAATTGCGCACTGGTCATCTTCCCGACGCTACCCCGCTGGCGTCCGCTCATAGCGCAGTGCCGGGCGCGGTGCGGGAGGCCGCGCCAGGATGGGGTGATGGTCACCACACGCCTTGAGGGCGCCATCGAACTGCCCGGGGAACTCCTCGTCCGCGGCCGGGGCCTGCGGCGGCCCGCGCCGGGAGGCGCTGCGCCCGATCGCGGCCTTTACCTCGGCTCTGAGCGGCTGCGCCGCCGCCACGATGAGGCGCTGGCCTGGCCGCACGACTGGATCGACTGGCCGGACTTCCTGCTGCCCCGCGACAAGGAGCGCGCCCTCGCGCTCATCCGCGACCTCCATGCGCGGGCCGGGGCCGGGGAGCGGGTCGAGGTCGCCTGCGGCGGCGGCGTCGGCCGCACCGGCACCGTGATCGCCTGCCTGGCCGTGCTGTCCGGGGTGCCGGCGGAGCGCGCCGTCGCCTGGACGCGGGAGAACTATCACCGCAAGGCGGTCGAAACGCCCTGGCAGCGCCGCTGGGTGCTGCGCTTCCCCCGCGAGTAGCGGCCGCGGAGCGGGTACGTCAGCGCCATGAGCACACCCGCGACCGGCCCGCCCGCGCCGCGCGACCGCGGCTTCGCCGGGGAACTGCGCGACGCCGTGACGGTGCGCTCATTCGCCCTGGTCGTGGGCGTGCTGATCCTGCAATTGGCGTTCATCCTGTCCTACATCGGCGCGTTCCACTCGCCGTCCCCGCACCGCATCCCGGTCGCCGTCGTCGCCCCCGGACGGACGGCGGCGCAGGTCGCCGCGCAGCTGAACGCGCTGAAGGACGCGCCGCTCAAGGCGCGGACGGCACCGAGCGAGCCGCGGGCCCGGCGGCTGATCCTGGCCCGGACGGTGGACGCGGCGATCGTCGTGGACCCGCGCGGCGGCACCGACACGCTGCTGGTGGCGTCCGCGAGCGGCCCCGCCGTCTCCAGCACGACCCAGCAGATCGCGGCCGGGATCGAGCGGTCGCGCCACCGGCAGGTGCGGACGGTCGACATCCGGCCGCCGGCCGCCGGGGACGGCCGGGGCCTGTCGTCGTTCTACCTGGTCATCGGCTGGATCGTGGGCGGCTACCTGGCGGCGGCGATCCTCGGCCTCGCCGGCGGCGCGCGCCCGGCGAACCTGCGCCGCACGGTCATCCGGCTGGGTGCGCTCGCGCTGTACTCGATCGTGTCCGGGTTGGGCGGCGCGATCATCGCCGGGCCCGTCCTGGGCGCGCTGAACGGGCACTTCTGGGCTCTGTGGGGCATCGGCGCGCTGGTCGTCATGGCCGCCGCCGCCACGACCGTCGCGTTCCAGATCCTGCTCGGGATGCTCGGCGTCGGGCTGGCGATCCTGGTGTTCGTCGTGCTCGGCAACCCGAGCGCCGGCGGCGCCTACCCGATGACCCTGCTGCCGGCGTTCTGGCGGGCCATCGGGGAATGGCTGCCCACGGGCGCGGGGACGACCGCCGTCCGCAACACCGTCTACTTCTCCGGCCATGCGACGGCGCACGCCCTGGGCGTGCTGGCGGGCTACGCCGTCATCGGATCGGCGGTCGCCGTCGCCGCGTCGGCTGCGCACCTGCGATATATGAGGCTCGTCCCGGAGAGCCCGGCGACGAGCAGCAGCGCGCAGAGCCAGGCGAACCAGTCGCCGAAGCGGGAGTAGACGGTCCGGACGCCGCGCACGGGGAGCGCCGCGGTGACGGAGGTGAATCCGGGTCCGCCGGTGGCGCGGCCGGCGAGCACCCGGCCGTACGGGTCGCTGACCACGAGCGTCCCCGCGCGGGCCGCCCGCGCGACGCTCAGCCCGCTCTCGACGCCGCGGACGAGCGCCATCCGCCCGTGCAGCCGGCCGTCGCCGGTGAAGTCCCAGGCGGGCGCGTACAGGACCGTCGCGCCGCGGGCCCGGTAGGCCCGGACGAGGCCCGGGAAGTCCAGGTCCTTGCAGATGACGAGGCCGCGGCCGGGGGAGAGGAACGCGAGATCGGAGCCCGGCGCCAGGCCGTCCTCCAACCCGGGGATCATGTGGTGCTTGAAGTACAGGACGGGCGGGCCGCCGTCCGCGCGGATCCCGAGCGCGGCGTTACGCGCCGTCCCCGCCGTCGTGAGGACGAGCCCGGCGACGATGTCCTCGTGGCGTTCGGCGGCCAGCCGCGCCACCGGCCCGGTGAGCGCGGGAAGGGTCGTCTCGTCGGCCGCGAACGTCTTCTCCGGCAGGACGACCGCGCGGGCGGGCGCCGTCGCGCGGATCGCGGTGAGATAGCGGTGCAGCAGGTCGCGGCCCTGCGGCGTCGCGAGGTCGATCGTGTCGTCGGGACGGTCGGTGTCGAGCAGCGTGACGGTCGCCCGCGAAGGGTCGTGGGGCTGTCGGAGCCGCCAGCCGCCGTAGGCCAGCGGCAGGACGAGGACGAGCGCGGCGGCGAGCAGCACCCGCCACCGCCGCGCGGCGCCGGGCGCGGCGGGCGCCGCCACGGCCGCGGGGACGCCCATGACGAGGAACGTGATCCCCCACGGGCCGGTCAGCGACGCGGTCTGCACGACCGGCGGGACGTCCGCCTGCGTGTAGGCCAGGCTCAGCCATGCGCCGTGCGGCGCCGTCAGGGACAGCGCGTACTCCAGCGCCGCCCAGCCCGCGGGGACGGTCAGCGCCGCGACGAGCGGGAACCCGCGCAGCAGTAGCCGCCGGAAGGCCAGCGCGAGCACTCCGAACACCAGCGCGGTGCCGACGATGATCCCGGCCGCCGCAGGCGGCGGCATCTTCAGGGTGCCGAGGTAGTAGGGCCACATCCGGCTCTGCCCGGCGAGCCAGGCGAGGGACGCGGCGGCGAAGGCGGCCCGTCCGCCGACCCGCGGTGCGAGCCACAGGACGGGCAGCGGGCCGAGCCAGGTGAGCCAGGCCACGGGATGCAGCCCGGTGCCGAGCAGCAGCAGGACGGACGACAGCAGCGTCGAGACGATGACGGTCATGGAGCGAGCGTCGGCCGCGCGGGCCCTCCGCCGCGTCGCCGGGACGAGGGAATCCACGCCTCCCTCCCGCGGGTATCACTCCGCGGGGTCGCCCGGGACGACCAGCCCGGACTCGTAGGCGAACACGACCGCCTGCACCCGGTCCCGCAGCCCGAGCTTGCCCAGGACGTGGCTGACGTGCGTCTTGACGGTGTGCTCGCTGACGACCATCGCCTCGGCGATCTCCGCGTTGGACCGGCCCCGCGCCACCTGCCGCAGCGTCGCGGCCTCCCGCCCGGTCAGCCCGGCGAGCCGCGCCGCGAGCCGCGGGACGACGCCGTGGCCGGGCCGCCGCACCAGGTCCTCGACCAGCCGCCGCGTCACCGCCGGCGCGAGCAGGGCGTCGCCGGCGGCGACGACCCGGACGGCGTCCGCCAGCTCGTGGCGCCGGATGTCCTTCAGCAGGAAGCCGCCCGCGCCCGCCCGCAGCGCGTCGTAGACGTGCTCGTCGGAGTCGAACATCGTCAGCACGAGGACCTTGGCGGGCAGGGTCGCGCAGATCCGCTCCGTCGCCTCGATCCCGTTCATCACGGGCATCCGCACGTCCATCACGACGACGTCGGGCCGCAGTTCCCCGGCGGCGCGGACGGCGGCGGCGCCGTCCGCCGCCTCCCCGACGACGGTCATGTCCGGCTGCGCGTCCAGGATCATCGTGAACGCGGCGCGGAAGAGGTCCTGGTCGTCGGCGACGAGGACGCGCAGCGCCGGGTCGTCCGTCACGGGCTCATTCAACCGGAAGCCGGGCCAGGACGGTGAATCCGCGCGGACCCGGCCCGGCCCGCACGGCGCCGCCGCAGGCGGCCGCGCGCTCGCGCATACCGGCGAGCCCGTGCCCGGACGCGGCGGGCACGCCGCCCCCGCCGTCGTCGGTGACCTCGATCTCCAGCGCGTCCCGCCAGCGCACCGCCACGGTCACCGCGGCCACCGGTCCGGCGTGCTTGCGGACGTTGGTGAGCGCCTCCTGCACGATCCGGTACGCGGCGACGCCGGCATCCGGCGCGACCGGGCGCGGCTCACCGTCCACGGTCAGCGCGGCCGGCAGCCCGCAGTCGCGCACGAGGTCGGGCAGCGTCGCCAGACCCGGCTGCGCGCCGCCGGGCGCCGCGCCGTCGCGCAGCGCGTCCAGGATGGCGCGCAGCTGGGCCAGCGCGCCGCGTCCGGTGTCGGCGATCCGCCCGAACGCCTCGTCCGCCCGGTCCGGGCCGGCGAGCGGCGCCGCCTCGGCCTGCACCACCATCAGCCCGACGGAATGGGTGAGGACGTCGTGCATGTCGCGGGCGATGCGGGCCCGCTCGCTGGCCGCGGCCGCCGCCCGCTCCTGCTCCAGCCGGCGCGTCCGCTCGGCGTGCTCGGCGGCCTGCGCGCGGCGGGCCTGCTCGACCGCCCCGAGTGCGAACGCGGCGGTGAAGGCGGTGCCCAGCAGCGGGTAGACGTCGGAGTCCTCGCCCGGCAGCACGATCGAGACGTAGACGGCGGCGGCCAGCAGGGGGACCGACAGCAGCCGCAGCAGCGGCCGGCTCAGCGCGGCGACCGTGTAGACGGCCACGAGCGGTCCCCACGGCAGCAGCAGCGGCTTCTGCCACACGACCAGCGCGGTCATCGCGAGACCCACGACGATGCCGACGCGCAGCGGGGCGCGGCGCCGCCACAGAACCGGGACGGACGCGAGCAGCGCCAGCGCCACGACCCACCACGGCCGCGCCGCCCACAGCGCCGGCGCCACGGTCGCGGCGGTGACGGCGGCGGCCACCGCCCGGTCGGCGGTCCTCGCGTCGCGCATGCCGCCAGTGTCGGGGACAGGGGCCGCCGCGCACCTCACTCGCGCGAGTGAGACACCGCCTCGTCCCCGCGGACGGCACGGACGCCCTGGGCCGGCGGAGGGCCGGGTATGCGGGACGGCAGGCGGACGGTGACGACGAGGCCGCCGCCGGAGCGCGGCTCGGCGGTCACCGTCCCGCCGTGCGCGGTCGCGATCGCGCGGACGATCGACAGGCCGAGCCCGGAGCCGCGGTCCGAGCGCACCCGGTCGTTGCCGAGCCGGCGGAACGGCTCGAAGATCGTCTCGATCTCGTAGCGCGGCACGGCGGGCCCGGTGTTGGCGACCTCCACCTCGGCCCAGCCGTCCCGGCCGCGCGTCGACACCCGCAGCTCGCCGCCCTCGTGGTTGTGCCGGACCGCGTTCTCCACGAGGTTCTGCACGAGCCGCTCCACCAGCATGGGGTCGCCGGAGGTCGGCGCGGGGCCGAGCCGCCGGTCCGGGGTGACGCCGCGCCCGCGGGCCTCGGCCGCGACCTGCTCCAGGACGTGCCCGGCGACGTCCGCCAGGTCCAGCGGACCGGTGTCCTGGACGGTGTTCTCGGTCCCGGCGAGCGTGAGCAGCCCGTCGATCAGCCGCTCGTGCCGGTTGTTGACGACCAGCAGCGACTCGCCGAGCCGCTTGACGTCGTCGGTCGCGTCCGGGCGCCGGACCGCCACGTCCACCAGCGTCCGGTTGATGGCGAGCGGGGTGCGCAGCTCGTGCGAGGCGTTCGCCACGAACCGCCGCTGCCCGTCGAACGCCCTGGACAGCCGGCCGAGCATGGTGTCGAAGGCGTCCGCCAGCTCCTTGACGTCGTCGCGCGGCCCCTCGTAGCCGATCCGCTCGGTGAGGTCGTGGCTGCGCGCCACCCGCCCCGCCGTCTCGGTGATCTTGTGGACGGGGCGCAGCGCGCGGTCGGCCAGCAGCCACCCGAACCCGAGCCCGGCCGCGCCGACCAGCCCGAGCGCGATCCCGCCCTGCCTCAGCAGCGCGTTCAGCGTGTCGTCCTTGTAGTCGCGCTTGGCCTTCACCAGCACGCCCTCCAGCTGCCCCTTCGTCATCGTCGTGCCGGACGGAGGGGCGGCGGCGCCGGCGGGCGCCTGCGCGAACACCTGGTCGGTGGGCGCGCCCTCCCGGGAGCCGCTGATCTCCATGGGGCCGGTCCGCTGCGCGAGGTTGTTCTGCACCAGCAGGTACGTCAGCCCGAGCAGGACGATGCCGGCGCCGAGGAACAGGCCGGTGTAGAGCAGGGTGAGGCGCATCCGGATGGTCGGGCGGACGCGTTCGGCGAGGCGCTTCACGGGATCCGGTACCCCGCTCCCGGCACGGTCTCGATGACCTGCGGTTCGCCGAGCTTGCGGCGCAGCTTCATCAGCGTCACCCGGACCGTGTTGGTGAACGGGTCGGTGTTCTCGTCCCACACCTTCTCCAGCAGCCGCTCCGCCGACACGATCGTCCCGTCGGCGCGCATCAGCTCGGCGAGCAGCCCGAACTCCTTGCGCGCCAGCCGCACGTACCGGCCGTCCCGCACGACCTCCTGGCGGGACGGGTCCAGCCGGATGCCCGCGCGCTCCAGCGCGGGCGGCGCCGCCGGGCGGGCCCGCCGGCCGAGCGCCAGGATCCGGGCGACCAGCTCCTCGAACGCGAACGGCTTCGTCAGGTAGTCGTCCGCGCCGATCCGCAGGCCGTCGACGCGCGCCGGGACGGCCGCGGCGGCGGTGAGCATCAGCACCCGCACCAGCGCGCCCGAGTCCACCACCGCGCGGCACACGTCGTCGCCGTGCACCACCGGCAGGTCCCGGTCCAGCACCAGGACGTCGTAGTCGTTGACGCCGAGCCGCTCCAGCGCCGCGTCCCCGTCGTACACCACGTCCACCGCCAGCGCCTCGGCCCGCAGGCCCTCGGCGATCGAGTCGGCGAGCATCCGCTCGTCCTCGGCGACCAATACGCGCACCTCTGCCGTCCTCAACCTCGCCCGGACCGTCGGCGCCCAGCCTCCGGCACCGGGCGTAACGCCGGCATAACGAGTTCCGGTTACGGCGGGGTTACCGGCCGCCCGCTGGACTTGCGCACGCCGCCGGCGCCCGTCCGGCGGCGACCATGAGGTGACCGACCGATGAGACGGAACAAGCTCGCGATGCTGGCCCTGCTGCCCGCCCTCGCCCTGGGGCTCCAGGGGTGCGGAGGCGGGGACGGCGGCGGGACCGGCGCGTCCAAGACCGCGAGCGACGAGGCCAAGATGCGCAAGTTCGCCCAGTGCATGCGCGACAACGGCGTCGACATGCAGGACCCGAAGGACGGCCGGGTCGAGATCAGGGCGAGCGCGCAGCCCTCGGCGCGCGGCGGCCCGGAGCACACCGACCCGAAGATCGAGGCGGCGCAGAAGAAGTGCGCGCACCTCATGCCGAACGGCGGCAAACCGCCGAAGCCCTCCACGGCGGAGATGGCCAGGATGCGCGCCTACTCCAAGTGCATGCGCGACCACGGCGTCACCGCGTTCCCGGACCCGAAGCCCGACGGCGGCATGCAGATCCAGGCCGGCCGGGGGACGGGGATCGACCCGCAGAGCCAGACCTTCAAGGCCGCCGACAAGGCGTGCCAGAAGTACCAGCCGGGCGGCCGCAAGGCCGCCCCGGGGCTCCCCGGCGGAGGCGGGAAGTGAGTCGGAGGCGCACGGCCGTGCTCGGCGCGGCCGGCGTCGTGGTGGTCGGCGGCGCCGTCCTCGCCGCCGCCGGGCGGGGCGGCGGCGACGGCCCCTCGGCCGCGCACAGCACGCTGCCGCCCGCGACCGCGGCGGTCGAGCGGACGACCCTCGTCGAGACCCAGAAGGTGGACGGGACGCTCGGCTACGGCACGTCCCGCACCATGTCCGCCACGGGCCGCGGAACGCTGACCTGGCTGGCCGGCGAAGGGGCCGTGGTCACGCGCGGGCAGCCGGTGTACCGCGTCGACAACAAGCCCGTGCCGCTGCTGTACGGGAAGCTGCCCCTCTACCGCACCCTCTCCGACGGGACGAAGGGCGCCGACGTCCTGCAGTTCGAGAAGAACCTCGCCGCGCTCGGCTACACCGGGTTCACCGTCGACAAGACCTTCAGCTCCGCGACCGCGGCGGCCGTGAAGCAGTGGCAGGACGACCTCGGGGTGGACGAGACGGGGACGATCGCGCCCGGGGCCGCGGTCGTCGCGTCCGGCCGGATCCGCGTCGCCGACCACAAGGCGCAGGTCGGAGACAAGCTCGGCGGGCCGGTGCTGACCTACACCGGCACCGACCGGGTGGTGGGCGTCGAACTGGATGTGCAGTACCAGCGGCTGGTCAAGAAGGGCGCCCAAGTCGAGGTGGTGCTGCCCGACGACAGTACGACGAAGGGCACGATCACCTCGGTCGGGAAGGTCGCCACCCAGGGGCAGGGCGACAACCCGTCCACCGTCCACCTCACCGTCGCCCTCCACAGCCGGCACTCGCTCGGCTCCTACGACAAGGCGCCCGTGAGCGTGAACCTCATCGCCGGCAGGCGTCCGAACGTGCTGGCCGTGCCGATCGCCGCGCTCCTCGCGCAGGGCGACGGCGGGTACGGGGTGCAGGTCGTCCAGAACGGGACGGTCCGCACCGTCGCGGTGGAGACCGGCGTGTTCACCGACGGCAAGGTCGAGGTCTCCGGATCCGGCCTGTCCGAGGGCATGAAGGTCGGGGTGCCCTCATGACGCCGGTCGTGGAGCTGCGGGAGGTCACCAAGACCTACCCGGGCGGCGTCACCGCGCTCGACGCGGTGTCGGTCACCGTCGAGGCGGGCGAGCTCATGGCGATCGTGGGCCCGTCCGGCTCCGGCAAGTCGACGATGCTGCACCTGCTCGGCACCCTCGACCGGCCGAGCACCGGGACCGTGCTCGTCGAAGGACGGGACGCGTCCGCGATGAGCGACCGCCGCCTGTCCGCGCTGCGCGCCCGCCGCATCGGGTTCGTGTTCCAGCAGTTCCATCTCGCGGCCGGGGTCAGCGCGCTCGACAACGTTGCCGACGGCCTGCTCTACGGGGGCGTGCCGCTCGCGCAGCGGCGCCGCAGGGCGCGCCGGGCGCTGGAAAGCGTCGGCCTCGGGCACCGCCTGGGCCACCGGCCGCACCAGCTGTCCGGGGGCGAGAAGCAGCGGGTCGCGATCGCCCGCGCCGTCGTCGGGGAGCCGGCGCTCCTGCTGGCCGACGAGCCGACCGGCGCGCTGGACTCCGCGTCCGGCGCCGGCGTGCTCGGCCTGCTGCACGAGCTGGCGGGCGGCGGCACCACCGTCGTCCTCATCACCCACGACCGCGACATCGCCGCGTCGCTGCCCCGGCAGGTCCGGATGCGCGACGGGCGGATCGTCCACGACGACGCCGGACTGGAGGCGGCGCGATGACCCTCACCGCACCGCCGCCGCGAGGCGGCGACGTCCCCGCGCGCCTCGGCCCGGCCGACGTCGTACGCGTCGGCGCCGCCGGGCTCCGCGCCCGCCCCATGCGGGTGTTCCTGTCCGCCCTCGGCATCGCGATCGGCATCGCCGCCATGATCGCCGTGGTCGGCATCTCCACCTCCAGCCGCGCCCAGCTCCAGGCCACCCTGGACAAGCTCGGCACCAACCTGCTGACCGTCGCGCCCGGCAAGGACCTGTTCGGCGCGGACAGCGAGCTCCCCGAGGAGGCGACCGGCATGGTCGGGCGGATGCGCGACGTCGAGTCGGCGTCCGCCACCGGCAGGCTGGAGGACACCGACGTCTTCCGCAACGACCACATCCCGCAGGGCCAGACCGGCGGCATCTCCGTGCTCGCCGCCCGCCTCGACCTGCCCCGCACCGTCGGCCTCACCATGGCCGCCGGGACCTGGCTCAACGCCGGCACGGCCCGCTACCCGGCGGTCGTCCTCGGCTCGGACGCCGCCGCGGCGCTCGGGATCTCCACACCGAACCTCCAGGTCTGGCTCGGCTCGCAGTGGTTCACCGTCGTCGGGATCCTGGACCCCGACCCGCTCGCCCCCGAGCTGGACAGCGCCGCGCTCGTCGGCTGGGACGCCGCCGCGGCCCACCTCGGCTTCGACGGGCACCCCACCACCCTCTATGCCCGCGCCCGCAAGGACGCGGTGGAGCGGGCCCGGAACCTGCTGGCCGCCACCGCCGACCCCGAGTCGCCCACCGAGGTCGAGGTCGCCCGCCCGTCCGACGCGCTCGCCGCCGAGAACGCCACGGACAAGACGTTCACCGCGCTGCTCCTCGGACTCGGCGGCGTCGCGCTGCTGGTCGGCGGCGTCGGCGTCGCCAACACCATGGTGATCTCCGTGCTGGAGCGCCGCGCCGAGATCGGGCTGCGCCGCTCCCTCGGCGCCACCCGCGGCCAGATCCGGCTCCAGTTCCTCACCGAGTCGCAGCTGCTCGCCGGCCTCGGCGGCGTCGGCGGCGTCGCCCTCGGCATCGCCGTCACCGCCGTGTTCGCGGCGACGCAGGGATGGCCGACGGTCGTCCCGGTCTGGGCGATGGCGGGCGGCGTGCTCGCCACCCTCCTGATCGGCGCCGTGGCCGGCCTCTACCCGGCGATCCGTGCGGCCCGCCTCGCCCCCACCGAGGCGCTGGCGTCGGTTTGACCCAGGGGGGCGACCCCCTGGAACCCCCGTTGCGACCAACAGGCCGTTTCCCGCTCCGCTGGCGCTCCGCGGTGAAA
>NZ_BAAAMR010000080.1:0-46529 GCF_039529375.1 Actinomadura napierensis | reverse complement strand
CCGGCCGCGGCCGCGCGCTCGTCGCGCGCCGCCCGCGCCGTCGCCCCGGCCTGCGCCGCGGTGGCGCCCTTGCCGCGCTCGCGCCGCTCCCCTGGCAACGTCAGTCCCAGGATCACGGCGCAGACGACCACAACTCCAGCGATCTTGTGAAGGAGAGGCACGTTTCCCCCGCCGGTAGACCCGAACAGGACCAGGGGGACAGCGTACGACCCCCCGGACATCAACGGACACCCACCGGCGTACCCGAATGATCTCCACAGACCACTCCAGGGCCGCCCCGCATCACACCAAGTGTGAAACGCCCCGGTAAACCCGGACACCCCACCCGCAGGCCGCCCACAGCAGGCATGAAAAGATGCCCCGCGCCCAGAAGGACGCGGAGCACCGAACACCCTGATGACCAGCGACGACACCGTCGGCAAGCCCTGCCTCAGGGTCCCATTGCCTCAAGAGGCTTCAGTGCCTCAAGGGCCCCCAGTGCCTCAAGGGGCTTCAGCGCTTCAAGAGGGCTCAGCCGTCACGCGAGCGCGCTACCTGACCGGTGGGGGCGAAGCCGAAGGCAAGCCCCCACCGGAAAGCTCGCGAAGCGAGGCCGCGCTCGCCCCAAGCACGGTCAGGGGCCGAGCCGCCAGGCGAGGCCCCTGGGCCGGGATTGCATTTAATGCGCAGCGTCCTGCCAGGTGCGGCCGGTGCCCATGGAGACGCTCAGCGGGGCGCGCAGCGCGTAGGCGCCCGCCATCTGGTCGCGGACGAGCGAGGTGAGCTCGTCGAGCTCGCCGGCGGCGACCTCGAACACCAGCTCGTCGTGGACCTGCAGCAGCATCCGGGACTTCAGGCCGGCCTCGCGCAGGGCGCGGTCGACGTTCAGGCTCGCGACCTTGATGATGTCGGCGGCCGATCCCTGGATCGGCGCGTTCAGCGCCATCCGCTCGGCCATCTCGCGGCGCTGCCGGTTGTCGGAGTTGAGGTCGGGCAGGTAGCGGCGGCGGCCGAGGATCGTCTCGGTGTAGCCGTCCTGGCGGGCCTTGGCGACGATGTTCCGCAGGTAGTCGCGGACGCCGCCGAACTGCTGGAAGTACTCCTCCATCAGGCCGCGCGCCTCGTCCGGGGAGATCCGCAGCTGCTGCGACAGCCCGTACGCCGACAGCCCGTACGCCAGCCCGTAGTTCATCGCCTTGATGCGGGCGCGCAGCTCCGAGTCGATCTGCTCGGGCGGCAGGCCGAACACGCGGGAGGCGGTGATGGTGTGGAAGTCGGCGCCGGTCCCGAACGCCTCGAGCAGCGCCTCGTCCTCCGACAGGTGCGCCATGATCCGCAGTTCGATCTGGGAGTAGTCGGCGGTCAGCAGCGACTCGTACCCGCCGCCGACCACGAACGCCTCGCGGATCTGCCGGCCTTCGGCGGTGCGGATGGGGATGTTCTGCAGGTTCGGGTCGGTGGACGACAGCCGCCCGGTCGCGGCGATCATCTGGTTGAAGGTGGTGTGGATGCGGCCGGCGTCGTCGGCCATCGGGATGAGCGAGTCGACGATGCTCTTGAGCTTGGCGACCTCGCGCCAGCGCAGGATGTGCTCCAGGACCGGGTGGCCGTCCTTCTCCAGCAGCGTGGTGAGGGCCTCGGAGTCGGTGGTGTAGCCGGTCTTGGTGCGCTTGGTCTTCGGCAGGTTCAGCTCGTCGAACAGCACCTGCTGCACCTGCTTGGGCGAGCCGAGGTTGAACTCGTGCCCGACGGCGGTGTGCGCCCGCTGCTCCTGCTCCTTGACCTGCCCGCCGAGCGACGCCGACAGGCCCGCCAGGTGGTCGGCGTCGACGGCGATGCCGGCCCGCTCCATGCCGGCCAGCACGCCCACCAGCGGCAGCTCCACCTCGTGCAGCAGCCGCGTCGCGCCGCGCTTCTCCAGGTCCTGGTCGAGGACGTCGGCGAGCTCGGTGACGGCGCGGGCGCGGACGGCGAGCGCCTCGGCGGCCTCCTCCTCGCCGGAGCCGTCCAGGGTCAGCTGCCCGGAGTCCTCGGTCTCGCTGCGCAGCTCGCGGTGCAGGTACCGCAGTGCGAGGTCGGCGAGGTCGAACGTCCGCTGCCCGGGCAGCGCCAGGTAGGCCGCCAGCGCGGTGTCGCTGGTGACGCCCTCCAGGGACAGGCCGCGCGCGGCGAGCGCCAGCATCGGGCCCTTCGCCTCGTGGACCGCCTTCGGCTTCGCCGCGTCGGCGAGATAGGCGGCCAGGGCGCGCTCGTCGTCCTCGATCAGCTCCGCCGGGTCGAGGTGGACCGCCGGGCCCTCCTTCGACGCCAGCGCCAGCGCGGTGATCTCGCCGGTGCCGCGCCCCCACGTCCCGGCGACGGCGACGCCGAGCCGCCCGCCGGCGTTGGCGTCCAGCCAGGTGCCCAGCGCCCCCGGCTCCAGCGCGTCCAGCTCGACCTCGAAGCCCTCGTCGGCCTCCGGCTCGGCCGCCGACAGCGAGGAGTACAGCCGCTCGCGCAGCACCCGGAACTGCAGCGAGTCGAACAGGGTGTGGATCTCGTCGCGGTCCCACTGGCCCATGGTCAGCTGCGGCGGCGTCAGCTCCAGCCCGACGTTGGTGTCGAGCTTGTTGATCTGCTGGTTGCGCAGCACCCCGGCCAGGTGCTCGCGCAGGTTGTCGCCCGCCTTGCCCTTGATCTCCTCGACCTTCGCGACGAGGGTGTCGAGGTCGCCGTACTTGACCAGCCACTTCGCGGCGGTCTTCGGGCCGACGCCGGGGACGCCCGGCAGGTTGTCGCTGCTCTCCCCCACCAGCGCCGCCAGCTCCCGGTACCGCTCGGGCGGCACCCCGTACTTGGCCTCGACGGCGGCCGGGTCCATCCGGGCCAGCTCCGACACGCCCTTCACCGGGTACAGGATCGTGACGTGCTCGTTGACGAGCTGGAACGCGTCCCGGTCGCCGGTGACGACGAGGGTGTCCAGGCCCGCCTCGGTGGCCTGCACCGACAGGGTGGCGATGATGTCGTCGGCCTCGAACCCCGCGACCGACATCCGCGGGACCCGCAGCGCGTCCAGCACCTCGAAGATCAGGCTGACCTGGCTGCGGAACTCGTCGGGCGTCTTGGCCCGGCCCGCCTTGTACTCCACGTACTGCTCGTGCCGGAAGGTCGGCTCGCTGCGGTCGAACGCCACCGCGATGTGGGTGGGCTGCTCGTCGCGCAGGACGTTGATGAGCATCGAGGTGAAGCCGTACACCGCGTTCGTCGGCTGCCCGTCGGTGGTGGAGAAGTTCTCCACCGGCAGCGCGAAGAACGCGCGGTAGGCCAGGGAATGCCCGTCGAGCAGGAGGAGCCGGTCACGCTTGTCAGGGGTCGCTGGTGTGTTCGCCACACCAGGACTCTAGTCTGCGCGTACGACAGTTTTGTGGAGGCGTAAGTGAGCGACACCGACGGCCTGAGCCGCGACGACCTGGCCGCGAAGATCCTTTCCGGGGAGGGGATCGAGGCCCGCGGGGACCTCGCCAAGGCGATGGGCGTGGAGTACCTGGAGGTGTCCGCCGAACGCGTCGTCGGCCGCATGCCCGTCAAGGGCAACACCCAGCCGTACGGGCTGCTGCACGGCGGCGCCTCCTGCGTCCTCGCCGAGACCCTCGGGTCCGCCGGGTCGGCGATGCACGCCGGCCCCGGCCGCATCGCCGTCGGCATCGAGCTCAACGCCACCCACCACCGCTCCGCGACCGACGGGTACGTCACCGGCGTCGCCACCCGCGCCCACGGCGGCCGGACCCTCGCCACCTACGACATCGTCATCACCGACGAGCAGGACCGCCGGGTCTGCACCGCCCGCCTCACCTGCATGCTCCGCGACGCGCCCGCGGCCTGACACGCCCGCGGACGCGCCGGGCACCGCCCGCGCCCGCGTCCCGGCCGTCCCCCAGCGCCCGATCCGCGGCTTTCTTTGCGATCGACCGGCCGGGGTCTGTAGCGTGGATCGGAACGGCCTGGGATCACCGAGTAGACAACGCACGCGCCCGCGAGGGCCGTACGGCCCCAAAGGTGATCCCAGGCCCGACGCATGTCACGGGACGATCCCAGGACGTCCCATGATCTGGCGCACGCCGCGGACCCCGTCCTACGGTGCGGCCCATGCGGCCCCTTCCGGCACGGCGCACGTCGGCTTGGCGCGCCTTGACTACCGTCCTGCTGCTCGTGCCGCTCATCCCGCTGGCGTCCGCGTGCGGCGGCCACGACGACGACCACTACCGCGTCCCCGCCCGCGCCGTACGCGACAACGAGCACCCGCTCCCCTACCGCGAGGTCGGCGACGGGCAGATCGTGTTCGCCGCGATCGGCCTCAGCACCGGGCTCACCACCATCACCGGCAGCCACGCCGACCTGCCGTCCCGCCGCGGCGGCTTCACCCGCGTCCGGATGCTCGCCGAGAACCGCTACGCCACCTTCCACAAGGTCGACCTCGACCGGCAGCTCCTGGTCACCTCGCGCGGCGCCTACCCGCCCGACGTCGACGCGATGCGGGTCAAGCGGCAGCCGACCGACATCGAGCTCGGCTCCCACGACCGCCTGGAGTTCGACCTGATGTACGACGTCCCGAAGGACGCCCGGATCGAGGCGCTGCGGCTGTACTCCTCGCCCACCGACGACCTCGGCGTCGAACTGCCGCACGACCCCGGGGCGGAACTGCCGCTGCGATGAGCGGCGGCCCCGCCCCGGGGTCGTGGCACGACACCCGGTCAGGCGTCCTTCGCGCCGTTCGCGGCGCCCGCCTCGCCGGCCTCGGACGCCTCCTCCTCGGAACCGCCCTTCGCCGTCTTGCCCAACGCGACCCCGCCGGATGCGCCCGGGGCACCGCCCGCGTCGCCGACGTCGCCGCCCAGGTAGGCCGCCCGCACCTGCGGGTCGTCCAGCAGCTCCGACGCCGGAGCCGACCGCACGATCCGCCCCGTCTCCAGCACGTACGCCCGGTGCGCCAGCCGCAGCGCCTGCTGCGCGTTCTGCTCCACCAGCAGGATCGTCGTGCCGCGCCGGTTGATCTCCTCGATGATCGAGAAGATCTGCTGCACCAGCATCGGCGCCAGCCCCATCGACGGCTCGTCCAGCAGCAGCACCTTCGGCTTGGACAGCAGCGCCCGGCCGATCGCCAGCATCTGCTGCTCGCCGCCCGACATCGTGCCCGCCGCCTGTGTGCGCCGCTCCGCCAGCCGCGGGAACAGCTCGTACGCCTCCGCCAGCTCCTTGGAGTGGTCGTCCTTGCGGGCGTAGGCACCCATCAGCAGGTTCTCGTGCACCGACATGCCGGGGAAGATCCCCCGGCCCTCCGGCGCCTGCCCGATGCCCGCCAGCACCCGCCGGTGCCCCGGCATCGACCCGATGTCGGCGCCCTCGAAGTACACCGACCCCGACGAGCAGGACCGCAGCCCCGAGATCGTCTTCAGCGTGGTGGTCTTCCCCGCGCCGTTCCCGCCGATCAGCGAGACGATCTCGCCCTCGTCCACCTGCAGCGACACGCCCTTCAGCGCCTCGATCTTGCCGTAGTGGACGTGCACGTCCCTCAGTTCAAGAAGCATCGGCCGGAGCCCCCAGATACGCCTCGATCACCTTCGGGTCGTTCTGCACCTCGGCGGGCAGCCCGTCGGCGATCTTCTGCCCGAAGTCCAGCACCGCGACCCGGTCGCTGATCCCCATCACCAGGCCCATGTCGTGCTCGATCAGCAGCACCGTCCGGCCGTTGTCGCGGATCCTGCGGATCAGCTCCATCAGCGCGATCTTCTCCGCCGGGTTCATCCCCGCCGCCGGCTCGTCCAGCAGCAGCAGCTTCGGGTCCGTCGCCAGCGCCCGCGCGATCTCCAGCCGCCGCTGGTCGCCGTACGGCAGGTTCTTCGCCATGTCGTGCGTGCGGTGCGACACCCCGACGAAGTCCAGCAGCTCGCGCGCCAGCGCCTTGCCCTCGCGCTCGGCCCGCCGGTGCCGGGGCAGCCCGAACGTCACGCTGATCAGCCCGGCGTTGTGGTGCGCGTCCGCGCCCACCTGCACGTTCTGCTCCGCCGTCATGTTCGGGAACAGCCGGATGTTCTGGAACGTCCGCGCGACGCCCCGCTTGGTGACCTGGTACCGCTTCAGCCCGTTCAGCCGCCCGCCGTCGAACGTGATGTCGCCGGACGTGGGCCGGTACACCCCGGTCACCGTGTTGAACACCGTCGTCTTGCCCGCGCCGTTCGGCCCGATCAGCGCGAAGATCTCGCCCTCGCGCACCGTCAGGTCGACCGCGTTCAGCGCGACGACGCCGCCGAAGCGCATCGTCAGCCGCGACAGCTCGAGCAGCACGCCGCCCGACCCGCCGCCCGCGGCACCGGAAACCTCGCTCATCTGCTCCCCACCTCGGTCTCCGTACCGGACGTGTCGACCTCGGCGCCCAGATGGCCCATCCCGCCGCCGCCCTCGGCCATCTCGGCCTTGCGCTGCCGGGACGGGATCAGCCCCTCCGGACGGAAGATCATCATCGCCACCAGGATCGCCCCGAACGCCAGGTCGCGGTAGTCGGCCAGGCCGCGGAACCGCTCCGGCAGCCACGCCACCAGGAACGCCCCCACGATCACGCCGGGGATGTTGCCCGCACCGCCCAGCACCACCGCGGCCAGGATCGTCGCCGACAGCAGGAACGGGAAGTTCGCCGGCGCCACGTAACCGGTCTTCGCCGCGAACACCACGCCCGCCGCACCGCCGATCGCCGCGCCCGTCGCGAACGACAGCAGCTTGAACTTGAACGTCGGCACGCCCATGATCTCGGCCGCGTCCTCGTCCTCCCGGATCGCCGTCCACGACCGGCCGATCCGGGACGCCTCCAGCCGCTTGGAGAAGATCACCACCAGCACGATCACCGCGACCAGCAGGTAGTAGTACGGCCGCGCGTCCCTGATCTTGTACGTGAACAGGTCCACCCCGGCGAACCACACGCCCTCATGGCTCGGCGGATGCGGGATGTTGTTGATCCCGCGCGTCCCGCCCAGCCAGTTCGTGTTCTCCGCGACCTTCCGGACGATCTCCCCGAACCCCAGCGTCACGATCGCCAGGTAGTCGCCGCGCAACCGCAGCGTCGGAGCGCCCAGGATCACCCCGGACACCGCCGCCAGCACGATCCCGCACGGCAGCAGCGGCCAGAACCCGATCCCGTGCTTCACCGCCATCGTCGCCATCGTGTACGCGCCGATCGCCCAGAACGCCACGTACCCGAGGTCGAGCATGCCCGCGTACCCGATCACCACGTTCAGGCCCAGCGCGAGCAGCACGTAGATGCCGATCGGATAGAACAGGATCGTCTGCCAGGACGACTCCGGCGACATCGCCGGCGCCAGCCCCTGGTACGGCAGGAACAGCGCACCGACGATCAGCAGGACGTACACCGCCCACCGCTGCCAGCCGGGCGCCCGGTCCCACCACGTGCGGGCCGTCTCGAGGGGGCCGCCCAGCGCATCGCGCCAGCCGGCCGCGTTCCGTGTCTTGTTCGTGTTGTCGCTCATGCGCGCGCCTGCTGGAGGGACTCACCGAGGATGCCGGTGGGACGGAACAGGAGGATGACCACGAGAAGCGTGAACGCGATGACGTCCTTCCACTCGGAGCCGAAGATGGAGCCACCGTAGTTCTCGACGAGCCCCAGCGTGAACCCGCCGACGAGGGCGCCGCGCAGGTTCCCGATGCCGCCGAGCACCGCCGCCGTGAACGCCTTGATGCCGAGGATGAAGCCGATGTTGAACATCGTCTGCTGGTAGAGCAGCGCGAAGAAGAAGCCGGCCGCGCCCGCCATCAGGCCGCCGACCAGGAACGTCACGACGACGACCCGGTCGATGTTCACCCCGAGCAGCACCGCCGTCTCGGGGTCCTGCGCGGTCGCCCGGATGCCCCGGCCGAGCTTGGAGGCGTTCACGAACCGGTCCAGGATCACCATCATCACGATCGCCGCGACGAAGATCAGCAGCTTGTCGTTGCGGACGTCACCGGAACCGATCGAGAACAGCGTCTCCTTCTTCAGCAGGTCCGGCACGTGGATCGGGTCGCGGCCGCCGCCGTGCCCGAAGAAGTGCGGGATCACCAGCGTCGCGAACAGCTCCTGCAGGAACAGCGACGCGCCGATCGCCGAGATCAGCGCCGCCAGCCGCGACGCCCCCTTGCGGCGCAGCGGCCGGTAGGCGATCAGCTCCAGCAGCAGCGCCGCCCCGCCCGAGGCGACCATGGAGGCCACCAGGCACGCCAGCAGGACGCCCACCAGGGCGATGCCGGTGTAGGGGCCGTTGTCGAAGCCGACCACCTGGATCAGGGTCAGCCCGCCGAACGTGCCGATCATGAAGATTTCGGAGTGGGCGAAGTTGATGAGCCGGAGCACGCCGTAGACCATCGTGTAGCCGAGCGCGACCAGCGCGTAGATCGAACCGACGGTCAGCCCGTCGACCGTGTTCGCCCAGAACTGGGATGTGAAGTCGTGGAGCACAGAGGGTTCCTCAAGAAAGAGGGGGCGGGAGCGCTGTGGCGCTCCCGCCCCGCGCCGGAGGACCGGCGTCCGTCCTGCGTCGTGGCGGTCTAGCTCACTCGGGCTTGACCTTGGAGGCGTCGCCGAGGAACTTCAGCTTCCCGTCGACCACCTGGAACATGTAGATGGTCTTGACCTCGATCTCGCCGTTCGCCGCGAACTTGACCGGCTTCGACACGCCCTGGAAGTTCACCGTCTTGAGGTAGTCGTTGACGTCCTTGGTCGTGGTCTTGCCGGCCTTGAAGGCGTCCAGGACCGCGGTCGTGGCGTCGTAGCCCTCGGCCGAGTACGTGCCCTGGTCCTTGTGGAACGCGGCCTTGTAGTCGTTGATGAACTTCGCGACGGCCGGGTTGTCGGCCGTCGGGTTGATCGACTGGCACGCGCACGAGACCAGCGCGCCCTCCGCCTGCTTCGTGCCGGCGCCGTCGACCAGCTTCTGGTCCAGCGCGCCGTCGTCGGAGACGAACTTCGCGGTCACGCCGCCGTCGCGCAGCTGCTTGAGCAGCTTGTCGCCGCCGTTGTAGTAGCCGCCGAAGAAGATCGCGTCCGGCTTGACCGACTTCACCTTGTTGACCGTGCTGGAGTAGTCGGTCGCCTTCGGGTCGATCTTGTCGCGCTGCGGCGTGACGCCCTGCGCCTGCACCGCGGAGAACACCTTGTCGGCCAGGCCGACGCTGTACTCCTGGTTGTCGTCGATGACGAAGACCTTCTTGGCGCCCAGCGTCTTCACGATGAAGTCGCCGTCCACCTGGCCCTGCGCGTCGTCGTTGGAGATCAGCCGGTGCCAGAACTTCCAGCCGTTCTTACCGAGCGCCGTGGAGGTGGCCGAGGGGGAGATGTTCGGGATCTCCGCCTCCTCCAGGCTCGGCACCGTGGCCTTCGACTCGCCGGAGAACACCGGGCCGATGACCGCGGTGACGTCGTCGTCGATCGCCTTCTGGACCTGGCCGGGCGCGACGGCCGGGTCGCCCTTGGTGTCGTAGATCTTGAACTTGACCTTCTTCTTGGGGTTCGTGGCGTTGTACTGGTCGATCGCCAGCTTCACCCCGTTGGAGATGTTGATGCCGAGCTCAGGGGAGTTGTCGCCGGTCTGGACACCGATGTAGGCGATCGTCAGATCCTTGCCCCCGCCGCTGTCTCCCGAGCCGCACGCGGCGGCGCCCAGCGCCATCGCCGCTCCCAGCGCGATCGCGCCGGTCACCCTCATCCTGTTGCGCCGCAAGGTGTCCAACCTTTCACATCCGGATCCGCACCGGATCGGGTACGAGTCATGCCCCGACGCCGACCGCTCCCGGGAGGAGATATCGGTCACGCGGGGACCAGCTATGTCGTACACCGTCGACCCGACCCAGAACAGCACCCCCGGATCGAAGGGTTATTGCTTCGTTACGCCCCCGTGCCCATCGGTTCCCCCGTTTTGCCAGGGATGATTACGGAGCGTGCCGACCATGGCCGGTCCGGGACGGGCGCATTGGATCTTGACAACGCGCCGGATGACAGGGCAGGAAGTCAGCCCGCCGGGGACTCGCTCCCCGCGCCGGCCTCACCGCCGGCCGTCCCGCCGCCGCCGCTCGCGCCGCCGCTCGCGCCGCCGGTGGCGCCCGCCACCACGGCCTCCGCCACCGCCCGCATCGTGAGCCTGCGGTCCATCGAGGTCTTCTGGATCCACCGGAACGCCTCCGGCTCGGACCAGCCGTTCGCCTCCTGGAGCAGCCCCTTGGCCCGGTCCACCACCTTGCGGGTCTCCAGCCGCTCCTGCAGCCCGGCGACCTCCGCCTCCAGCGCCCGCAGCTCGGTGTACCGGCTCACCGCCATCTCGATGGCCGGCGTCAGGTCCGTCTTGGCGAACGGCTTGACGAGGTAGGCCATCGCGCCCGCCTCCGTCGCCCGCTGGACGAGCTCGCGCTGGGAGAACGCCGTGAGGATCACGACCGGCGCGATCCGGTCCGCCGAGATGCGCTCGGCCGCCGAGATGCCGTCCAGGACGGGCATCTTCACGTCCAGGATCACCAGGTCCGGCTTGAGCTCGCCGGCCAGCCGGACGGCGGTCTCCCCGTCCCCGGCCTCGCCCACGACCTCGTACCCGTCCTCCTCCAGCATCTCCTTCAGGTCCAGCCGGATCAGTGCCTCGTCTTCCGCGATCACAACTCGCCGAGCGCTCTCCACGCCCCCGACCCTACCGAAACCCGCTACCCTGGTTCCCAGCGGGCCTGTTCGTTTGACCAGGTGAGTCCAATTCTTCCCACTTAGTCGGGAAGATGCCCCGGTATCCCAATTGGCAGAGGACGCGGATTCAAAACCCGTTTAGTGTGGGTTCGAGTCCCACCCGGGGCACCCTTGCACATCAGGACGTCTTTAAGAGCGCCCTGACCTGCGTACGTCCAGCAGTCCTCACTCAGACGTGACGCTGCAGGTGATCACTGAAGCTGATCACCCTGGCCCAGCGGCCCCTTCCATGCCGAAAGGCGACTCCTCAGACCCCGAACCGGGCCTGGATCCCGCGTGGCACGACGGCCGCGTCAAACGTGACTGCCCTCGGTGCTTCGCTACTCCCCTCGACAACCGAAGCTATGCCTACCTGCTCGGTCTCTATCTCGGGGACGGGTGCATCAGCCCGGTCGGGGACCCTCGCAAGGAGGTGTGGGCGATGGGGATCGCCTGCGCGAACGCCTGGCCTGGGCTCATCGAACTGTGCGTGGAAGCCGTCCAGGCGGTTCGGCCGGCGAACAAGGTCCGGATCATCCCGAAGATCGGCTGCGTGGAGGTCAACAGCCACTCCAAGCACTGGCCGTGCCTCTTCCCTCAGCACGGGCCGGGCAGGAAGCACGAACGCGCGATCACCTTGGCGGCCTGGCAGAAGGAGATCGTCGACCGGCACACGCAGGAGTTCGTCCACGGGCTGCTCCACTCGGACGGATGCAGGTCCGTCAACCGGGTGCGAAGGCCGCTCAAGAGCGGGGATCGGTGGTACGAGTATCCGCGCTACAACTTCACCGACCTGTCGGTCGACATCCAGCGACTCTTCACCGACGCCCTGGACCGGCTCGGGATCGCGTGGAGGCAGATGAACGCCACCGACATATCCGTCGCGAGGCGGGAGGCGGTGGCTCGGTTGGATGAGTTCGTGGGGGCCAAGTACTGAGGGTTGACGTGGTGTCCGGAGCGTCGTGGAAACGAGACCCGCCGGTGATCAATATGCGCGCGCGGCCGGCCGGGCGCCGGCCCTTGCGGGGCGGCGGCCGGTCGGCGCGGGTCAGTGGCTTTCGCCGATGTTGAGGACCTGCAAGGCGTTGGTGGAGCCGGCCGTGCCGGGGGGCGAGCCGGCGACGACGACGACCTTGTCGCCCTTCTGGCAGCGGCCGAGCTCGAGGAGGGCCTGCTCGACCTGGCGGAACATGGCGTCGGTGTGGTCGACCTGGGGGACGATGAAGGTCTCGACGCCCCAAACGTGGGCGAGGCGGCCGCGGACGGCGGGCACCGAGGTGAAGGCCAGCAGCGGGATCGGCGAGCGGTAGCGCGACAGGCGGCGGGCGGTCTCGCCGGACATGGTGAAGGCGGCGAGGGCCTCGGCGCCGACGATGGCGCCGACCTCGGCGGCGGCGCGGGCGATGGCGCCGCCGACGGTCTCGGGCATGCGCTGCAGGGTGTGGGTGGCGTGCAGGGTGGCCTGCTCGGCGGTCTCCACGATGCGGCTCATGGTGCGGACGGACTCGATGGGGTACTGGCCGACGCTGGTCTCGCCGGAGAGCATGACGGCGTCGGCGCCCTCGAAGACGGCGTTGGCGACGTCGGAGGTCTCGGCGCGGGTGGGGCGGGGCGCGGAGATCATGGATTCGAGCATCTGGGTGGCGACGATGACCGGGCGGGCCTTCTCGCGGCAGAGTTCGATGGCGCGCTTCTGGACCATCGGGACCTGCTCGAGGGGGAGTTCGACGCCGAGGTCGCCGCGGGCGACCATGATGCCGTCGAAGGCGGCGACGATCTCCGGGAGGAGCTCGACGGCCTGCGGCTTCTCGATCTTGCCGATGAGGGGGACGCGGACGCCCTCCTCCTCCATGATCTGGTAGCAGATGTCGGCGTCGGCGGGGGTGCGGACGAAGGAGAGGGCGACGAGGTCGACGCCGAGGCGCAGGGCCCAGCGCAGGTCGGTCTCGTCCTTCTCGGTGAGGGCGGGGACGCTGACGGGGACGCCGGGCAGGTTGAGGCCCTTGTTGTCGGAGACCATGCCGCCGACCTTGACGACGGTGCGGACGCGGGGGCCGTCGACGGCGGTGACCTCGAGGGCGACGCGGCCGTCGTCGATGAGGACGGGGTCGCCGGGGCCGACGTCGCCAGGGAGGCCGTGGTAGGTGGTGGAGACCTCGCGGCGGGTGCCGGGGACGTCCTCGGTGGTGATGGTGAACTCGTCGCCGAGCGTGAGGCGGACGGGGCCGTCGGGGAACCGCCCGATGCGGATCTTGGGGCCCTGCAGGTCCGCGAGGATGCCGACGCCGCGTCCGGTGGCGTCGGCGGCCGCCCTGATCCGGTGGTAGACCTCCTCGTGGACGGCGTGCTCGCCGTGGCTCATGTTGAGCCGGGCGACGTCGACGCCGGCCTCGACGAGGGCGTTGATCTGTTCCGTGCTGGAGCAGGCGGGACCGATGGTGCTGACTATCTTCGCTCGACGGGTCACGTCCACAACCGTACTTAGTTACCCGCTGGTACGGATATTCGTGCAGGGTGCGGTCGCCCAAGGTTCACCGAATGGTCTAGGTCAGAGGTCTAGACCACAGGGGCCCGGTCACCGTTTGAAGGCCTCGACGGCGGCCTGGCAGAAGGCCTTGAGGTCGTCGGGCTTGCGGCTGCTGACGAGCACGTTGGGGCCGCCCTCGCAGACCTTGACCTCCGCGTCGACCCACGTCGCGCCGGCGTTGCGCAGGTCGGTCTGGAGGCTGGGCCAGGATGTCATGGTGCGGCCCCGGACGACGTCGGCTTCGATGAGCGTCCACGGCCCGTGGCAGATGACGGCGACGGGCTTGCCGGCGTCGAAGAACGCCTTGGTGAAGGCGACGGCGTTGGGCTGGGTGCGCAGGAAGTCGGGGTTGGCGACGCCGCCGGGCAGCAGGAGGCCGTCGAACTCGGTGTGGTCGGAGACGTCGACGGTGGTGTCGACGGGGAAGGTGTCGGCCTTGTCGAGGTGGTTGAAGGCCTGGAGGCGGCCGGACTGGGTGGAGACGAGGCGCGGGGTGCCGCCGGCCTGCTCGACGGCCTTCCAGGGTTCGGTGAGTTCGACCTGCTCGGTGCCTTCGGGGGCGCAGAGGAAGGCGATGGACTTGCCCTGAAGATCGGTGGACATGTGGGGTTTCCTCCCGTTCGGTTCTCTGCCTCCCCTGCCCGTGCGGGCGGGTGGTATGCAGGAGGGGTGAACCCGACGGGCTATCGCGAGGTCCCCGAGCGCGGGGCGGGGCTGGTCTGCTCGTGGACGGCGGCGCTGCCGGCGGACGCGGTGCCGTTCGTGCAGCGGGTGGTGCCGGACGGGTGCGTGGACGTGATCTGGTCGGCTGACGGGGTGCAGGTGGCGGGGCCGGACACGGGGCCGATGCCGGCGGCGCTGCGTCCGGGGGCGCGGATGGCGGCGGTGCGGTTCGGGCCGGGAGCGGCGCCGCCGGTGCTGGGGGTGCCGGCGGACGCGTTGCGGGACGCGCGGGTGCCGTTGCGGGATCTGTGGGGCGGTGCGGCGGACGGGCTGGCCGACGCGGTGGCCGGGGCGGGGTCGCTGGAGACGCGGCGGGAGGTGCTGGTGGCGGCGGTCCGGGCGCGGGCGGCGCGGGTGGAGCCGGTGGATCCGCTGGTGCCGGAGGTGGTGGCGGGGCTGGCGGAGGGGTCGGTGCGGGACGTGGCGGACGCGCTGGGGCTGGGTGAGCGGCAGTTGCGGCGGCGTTCGCTGGCGGCGTTCGGGTACGGGCCGAAGGTGCTGCAGCGGGTGCTGCGGTTCCAGCGTGCGCTGGCGCTGGCGCGGTCGGGGGTGCCGCTGGCGGACGTGGCGTATGCGGCGGGCTTCGCCGATCAGGCGCATTTCGCGAACGAGGTGCGGGCGCTGGCGGGCGAGCCGGTGAGCGCGCTGATGTGAGTCAGGGCTTGAGGCGGCCGTAGGCGCGCAGTGTCCTGAGGCGTTCGACGGTGATGAATCCGCGCCATTCGGGGCGGGTGATGGGCGTCCAGATGAGGAAGTCGATATCCCAGCCGCCGTCGTCGTGCTGGGCGTCGATGAGGGCGTCGAGTGCGTTGTCGACGGCGTCGTCGGCGAAGAGGCGGTGTCCGTATCCGCCGGGTGCGGGGGCGAAGTCGAGGACGCCGTGGTGGTCGCTGGCGGCGTGGTGGGTGAGGGTGTCGCGGAGGCGGGTGAAGGCTGCTTCGGCGCGTTCGCGGTCGGGGACGTGGTCGAGGAAGGTGAGGGTGGCGAGGACGTCGTAGGGGCCGGGGTCGGTGCCCGGGTTTTCGAGGTGTTTCCAGCAGAAGGCGGTGGCGGTGTCGAGCCAGGGGTGGCGGGCTCGGGCGCGGTGGAGCATGCCGGCGAGGGAGGCGGTGGGGTTGATGGCGCCGGGCGGGTCGTCGGGGGTCTGCCACCAGGGGGCGTGGGGTGCGTCGTTGACGGTGGGCAGGACGAAGGGCACTCCCCCGTCGGGTGCGGTGATGGCGGCGAGGTGGCCCGCGATGCGGTCGACGGCGGGGTGGTCGTCGGCGCGGGCCTGGTGGAGGACGTCGAGGGCGTGCTGGGCGGGGACGGGCTGGCTGGCCTCGCCGCGGAGGTCGGGTTCGAGGGCGTGGCCGTATCCGCCGTCGGGGTTCTCGTAGGCGGCGAGGGCGGCGAGGAGGGGTTCAGGGGGCGCGTCGCGGAAGTGGAGGGCGAAGCGGTGGCGGTCGATGAGCCGGGCGTTGAGCCGCATGAATTCCCAGGCGCGGTGCAGGTCGGTGGCGTGCAGCGTTCTCATGCGGCTCACGGTAGGGGGCGCGTGGTGAGGGGTCTTGCAGGAATCGGACGCGGCGGGCCCGGCCACCCCGGCGGCGGGCCCGGCCCGCCGGACGCGGCGGGCCCGGCCAGCGCAGCGGCGGGCCCGGCCGCCCCAGCGGTGGGCGACCGGGCCCTAGCGTCCCGCGTGCGGGACTGGCGGGACGGTAGCGGACCGGTCCGGTGATCACAAGGGTGACCGGTCCGGAATGAGGGGCCATTCCGTGTGATCGGCGGGGCCGGCGGTGTGGTGTTCTGGTGCCATGGGTGATCCTCTGGACGAACGTGACATCGCGGGGGCCGCGCTGGGGCTGGTCGCGGACGCGGCGGGGCCCTATCTGGGCGGTCTGGCGGAACGTCCGGTGCACGACCGGGCGATGGACGTGCTGCTGGACGAGCTGGACGGGCCGCTGCCGGAGCGGGGCGAGGGTTCGGTGGCGGCGGTCGAGCGGCTGGTGCGGGTGGGCACGGGGGCAGCGACGCACTCGTCGGGGCCGCGGTTCTTCCATTTCGTGGTGGGCGGGTCGACGCCGGCGGCGATGGCGGGCGACTGGACGGCGTCGCTGCTGGACCAGGCGGCGGGGCTGTGGCTGACGTCGCCGCTGGCGGCGCGGGCGGAGACGGTGGTGCTGCGGTGGCTGAAGGAGCTGTTCGGGTTGCCGGCGTCGTTCGGCGGGGTGCTGACGCCGAGCGCGACGCTCGCGCACGTGACCGGGCTGGCGTGCGCGCGGCACTGGTGGGCGGAGCGGCACGGCGTGGACGTCGCGTCGCGCGGTCTGGCGGGGCTCCCGGTGATGCCGGTGTTCAGCAGCGGGCTGGTGCACGTCAGCACCCGTAAGGCGCTGCAGATCCTCGGCTGCGGGCGGGACACGCTGCGGGTGTTCGCGCGCGACGACGCGGGCCGGGTGGATCTGGCGGCGATGGACGCGGCGCTGGCGGAGGCGGGCGGCGCGGCGGTGATCGTGGCGAACCTCGGGGAGGTCAACACCGGCGACTCCGACCCGATCGCCGAGCTGGCGGATCTGGCGGAGCGGCACGGGGCGTGGCTGCACGTGGACGGGGCGTTCGGGCTGTTCTCGACGTTGTCGCCGCGGTCGGCGCACCTGGCGCGCGGGGTGGAGCGGGCGGATTCGGTGACGGCGGACGGCCACAAGTGGCTGAACGTGCCGTACGAGAGCGGGTTCTCGTTCGTCCGGGATCCGGGGGTGCTGAGCCGGGCGTTCGGGGCGTGGGGCGCGGCGTACCTGCCGGACGAGGACGGTGAGCGGGTCAACTACAACATGCTGGGGCCGGAGTCGTCGCGGCGGGCGCGGGCGCTGCCGATCTGGGCGACGCTGCGGGCGTACGGGCGGGACGGGTACCGGGCGATGGTGGAGCGGCATCTCGATGTCGCGGCCCATCTGGGGAAGCTGGTGGAGGAGGCGCCGGATCTGGAGCTGCTGGCGCCGGTGCAGTTGTGCGTGGTGTGCTTCCGGTACCGTCCGCCGGGCGTGCCCGAGGACCGGCTGGACGAGCTGAACGCGAGGCTCGGTGAGGCGCTGCTGGAGGACGGCCGGGTGTACGCGGGCACCAGCACCTACCGGGGCATGACGGTGTTCCGTCCGGCGCCGTTGAACTGGCGGACGACGACGGCGGACGTGGAGCGCCTGGTGGAGGTGCTGAGGGAACTGGCGGCGGACCTGGCGCCGTAGATCGGGGTCAGCGGGCTCCGGGCCAGGGGCCGGGCGGGGTGTGGCCGACGGTGGCGGTCGCGACGGTGACGTCGTACACGCGGAAACCGCGGGCCTGGTAGTTCTTCAGCGCGGCGGGGGCGTCGTGGGAGCTGGTGGTCAGCCGGACGCGGCGGGTGGGCTTGCGGTCGTCCCAGCGGGCGGCGAGGTCCCAGGCGCGGGCGGTGCCGACGGTGAGCAGGTGCCCGCCGATGCCCTGGCCGGTGAAGGCGGGCAGCAGGCCGAAGCAGCTGATCTCGACGATGCCGTCGGGCTGCGGGTCGAGTTCGGCGTAGCCGGCGGGGGTGCCGCGGACGTGCGCGATCCAGGTCTCCACGCCGGGCCGCGACAGCCAGTTGAGCCACTGGTCGTAGGTCCAGGTCAGCCGGTCGGTCCAGTAGTGGTCGCCGCCGACCGCGGTGTAGAGGTACCGGCTCAGCTCGGGGCTGGGCAGTTCGGCGCGGACGATGCCGACGGGGACGTCGGGCGTCCGCGCCGGGCGCAGGTCGGCGGGGCCGACCTGCTCCAGGTGCCAGTCGGTGACCTCGATCTGCCGGGTCGGCATGGTAACCCCCGTACGCGCGACGCCGCCGCGCCTCCGGCGGACACCGGAGGCACGGCGGTCGAATGTTCGCGGATCAGGCTATCGGTCGCGCTGTGGGCGGAATCGGGTAGGGCAGGGCGGTGTGGCCGGTGAGGAACTGGTCGACCCCGTGCGCGGCGGCGCGTCCCTCGGCGATCGCCCAGACGATCAGGGACTGGCCGCGGCCCATGTCGCCGGCCGCGTAGACCCCGTCCACGGAGGTCTTGTACTCGCGGTCGCGGACGACGTTGCCGCGCTGGTCCAGCTCGACGCCGAGCTGCTCCAGCAGGCCCTCGCGCTGCGGGCCGAGGAAGCCCATGGCGAGGGTGACCAGCTGCGCGGGGATCTCGCGCTCGGTGCCCTCGACCGGCTTGAAGCCGGTGCCGGGGCCGCCGACCTCGACGATCCGCAGCGCCTGGACGTCGCCGTCCGCGTCGCCGACGAACTCGGTGGTGGACACCGCGTACAGCCGGTCGCCGCCCAGGCCGGCGAGCTCCTCGTGGGCGCTCTCCATCTTGAACAGCATCGGGTACGTCGGCCACGGCTGGGCGCCGCTGCGCTCCTCCGGCGGCCGCGGCATGATCTCCAGCTGGGTCACCGACGCGGCGCCCTGCCGGATCGCGGTGCCGACGCAGTCGGCGCCGGTGTCGCCGCCGCCGATCACGACGACGTGCTTGCCCGCCGCGTCGATCGGGGACTTCTCGAAGTCGCCCTCCTGCACCTTGTTGGACGGCGGCAGGTACTCCATCGCCTGGTGGACGCCCTTGAGCTCGCGTCCGGGGATGGGCAGGTCGCGCCAGACGGTGGCGCCGCCGGCGAGCACGACCGCGTCGTGGCGCTCGCGCAGCTCGTCGGCGGTGATGTCGACGCCGACGTTCACCGAGGTCTTGAAGGCGGTGCCCTCGGCGCGCATCTGGGCGAGGCGCCGGTCGAGGTGCCGCTTCTCCATCTTGAACTCGGGAATGCCGTAGCGCAGCAGCCCGCCGATGCGGTCGGCGCGCTCGTACACGGTGACGTCGTGCCCGGCGCGGGTGAGCTGCTGGGCGGCGGCGAGCCCGGACGGGCCGGAGCCGACCACGGCGACCTTCTTGCCCGTCTTCACCGCGGGCGGCTGCGGCCGCACCCAGCCCTCGGCGAACGCCCGGTCGATGATCTCGACCTCGACCCGCTTGATCGCGACGGGGTCCTGGTTGATGCCGAGGACGCAGGCGCTCTCGCACGGGGCGGGGCACAGCCTCCCGGTGAACTCCGGGAAGTTGTTGGTGGCGTGCAGCCGCTCGATCGCCTCGTGCCAGTCCTTGCGGTAGACGAGGTCGTTCCACTCGGGGATGAGGTTGCCGAGCGGGCAGCCCTGGTGGCAGAACGGGATGCCGCAGTCCATGCAGCGGCTCGCCTGCTTCTCCAGCCGGTCGGCGCCGAAGTTCTCGTAGACCTCCGACCAGCTCCTGATCCGGACGTCCACGGGGCGGCGCTTCGGGAGCTCCCGCTGGACGGTCAGGAAACCCTTCGGGTCAGCCATGTGGGAATCCCCCTCTCTCAGCCCTGTGCCGCGGCCATGACGGCCTCGTCGACGTCGCGTCCCTGCGCCTCGGCCTCGGCCATCGCGTCCAGGACGCGCCGGTAGTCGCGCGGCATGATCTTGGTGAAGCGGGCCGGGTCCCAGCCGGCCAGCAGCCGCTCGGCGACCTGCGAGCCGGTCTCGGCGAGGTGCCGTTCGACCAGGCCCTTGACGAACGCCTCGTCGCCCTCGTCCAGCGGTTGCAGGTCGACCATCTCGCGGTTGACGCGGTCGGCCACCAGGTCCAGAACGTAGGCGATGCCGCCGGACATTCCGGCCGCGATGTTGCGTCCGGTGCGGCCGAGGATGACGGCCCGCCCGCCGGTCATGTACTCGCAGGCGTGGTCGCCGACGCCCTCGACGACGGCGGTGGCGCCGGAGTTGCGGACGCAGAACCGCTCCCCGACGACGCCGCGGGCGAACAGCTCGCCCGAGGTGGCGCCGTACAGGATCACGTTGCCGCCGATGATCTGCTCCTCGGCGGCGAATGCGGCGTCCGCCGGGGGACGCAGCGTCAGCCGCCCGCCCGACAGGCCCTTGCCGACGTAGTCGTTGGCGTCGCCGACCAGCCGCAGCGTGATGCCGCGCGGGACGAACGCGCCGAACGAGTTGCCGGCCGAGCCGGTGAAGGTGACGTCGATGGTGTCGTCGGGCAGGCCAGCGCCGCCCCACTTCTTGGTCACCTCGTGGCCGAGCATGGTGCCGACCGTCCGGTTGACGTTGCGGATCGGCAGGTCGAGGGTGACCTTGTCGCCGAACGCGACGGCGCCCTCGGCGAGCTGGATGAGGGTGTTGTCGAGCGCCTTCTCCAGCCCGTGGTCCTGCGCGGCGACGCGGCGCGGCGCGTCCCCGTACGGGGTCTCGGGCGCGTGCAGCACCGGCGCCAGGTCCAGCCCGGACGCCTTCCAGTGCTCGACGGCCTCCCGGGTGTCGATCATGTCGACGTGCCCGATGGCCTCCTCCAGCGACCGGAACCCGAGCGCGGCGAGGTACTCGCGGACCTCCTCGGCGATGAACTCGAAGAAGTTCACCACGAACTCGGGCTTGCCGGAGAACCGCTGGCGCAGCACCGGGTTCTGGGTGGCGACGCCGACCGGGCAGGTGTCCAGGTGGCAGACCCGCATCATGATGCAGCCCGACACCACCAGCGGCGCGGTCGCGAAGCCGTACTCCTCGGCGCCGAGCAGCGCCGCGACGACCACGTCCCGGCCGGTCTTCATCTGCCCGTCGGCCTGCACGACGATCCGGTCGCGCAGCCCGTTCAGCAGCAGCGTCTGCTGGGTCTCGGCGAGGCCGAGCTCCCAGGGCGCGCCCGCGTGCTTGAGGGAGGTGAGCGGGGACGCGCCGGTGCCGCCGTCGTGCCCGGAGATCAGCACCACGTCGGCGTGCGCCTTGGACACCCCGGCCGCGACCGTGCCGACCCCGACCTCGGACACGAGCTTGACGTGCACCCGCGCCGCCGGGTTGGCGTTCTTCAGGTCGTGGATGAGCTGCGCGAGGTCCTCGATGGAGTAGATGTCGTGGTGCGGCGGCGGCGAGATGAGGCCGACGCCGGGCGTGGAGTGCCGGGTCTTGGCGATCCACGGGTACACCTTGTGGCCGGGCAGCTGCCCGCCCTCGCCGGGCTTGGCGCCCTGCGCCATCTTGATCTGGATGTCGTCGGCGTTGGTGAGGTACTCCGACGTCACGCCGAACCGGCCGGACGCGACCTGCTTGATCGCGCTGCGCCGCAGGTCGCCGTTGGCGTCCGCGGTGAACCGGACCGGGTCCTCGCCGCCCTCGCCGGTGTTGGACTTGCCGCCGAGCCGGTTCATCGCGATCGCGAGGGTCTCGTGCGCCTCCGCGGAGATGGAGCCGTAGGACATCGCGCCGGTGGAGAACCGCTTGACGATCTCCGATACCGGCTCGACCTCCTCGATCGGCACCGGCGTCCGCCCGCCCTCCTTCAGCTTGAACAGCCCGCGCAGGGTCATCAGCTTCTGCGACTGCGCGTCGACCTTGGAGGTGTACTCCTTGAAGATCTCGTAGCGGCGGGTGCGGGTGGCGTGCTGCAGCTTGAACACCGTGTCCGGGTTGAACAGGTGCGGCTCGCCCTCGCGGCGCCACTGGTACTCGCCGCCGATCTCCAGCGTGCGGTGCGCGGCCTCGTTCCCGCCGGGCGGGTAGGCGCGGGCGTGCCGCTCGGCGGCCTCGCGGGCCAGCACGTCGAAGCCGACGCCGCCGAGCCGGGAGGTGGTGCCGGTGAAGCAGCGCGACACGACGCGCTCGCCGAGGCCGATCGCCTCGAAGATCTGCGCGCCGGTGTAGGACGCGACCGTGGACACGCCCATCTTCGACATGACCTTCAGGACGCCCTTGCCGTACGCCTTGATCAGGTTCCGGACGGCCTTGTCCGCCTCGACGCCGTCCAGGGCGCCGCCGCGGACCATGTCCTCGACGGTCTCGATCGCCAGGTACGGGTTGATCGCGGACGCACCGTACCCGATGAGCAGCGCCATGTGGTGGCACTCGCGGGCCTCGCCGGACTCGACCACCAGGCCGACCTTGGTGCGGGTCTTCTCCCGGATCAGGTGGTGGTGGACGGCGCCGGTGAGCAGCAGCGACGGGATCGCGGCGCGCGCGGAGTCGGCGCCGCGGTCCGACAGCACGATGATCCGCGCGCCGGCCTCGATGGCCCGGCTGACCTCGGAGTTGATCTCCTCGAGGCGGGTCTCGAGGGCCTCGCCGCCGCCGGCGACCTCGTACAGGCCGTGCACGACGTGGGCCTGCAGGTGCGGCAGGGATCCCTCGTCGTCGATGTGGATGATCTTGGAGAGCTCGTCGTTGTCCAGGATCGGGGTGGGCAGCACCAGCCGGCGGCACGAGTCCGGGCCGGGCTCCAGCAGGTTGCCCTCCGGGCCGAGCGTGGACTGCAGCGAGGTGACGAGCTCCTCGCGGATCGCGTCCAGCGGCGGGTTCGTGACCTGCGCGAACAGCTGCTTGAAGTAGTCGAACAGCAGCCGCGGGCGCTCCGACAGCACCGCGATCGGGGTGTCGGTGCCCATCGACCCGATCGGCTCCGCGCCGGACCTGGCCATCGGGCCGAGGATGATCCGCTGCTCCTCGAGGGTGTACCCGAACGTCTGCTGCCGCTTGACGAGGGTGTCGTGCGTCGGGATCTCCCGCTCGCGCTGCGGCAGCTCCTCGAACCGGACCAGGCCCTCGTGCAGCCACTCCGCGTACGGGTGCTCGGCGGCCAGCTCCGCCTTGACCTCGTCGTCCTCGACGATCCGCCCGGCCTCGGTGTCGACCAGGAAGATCTTGCCGGGCTGCAGGCGGCCCTTGCGGACGACCTTGCCCGGCGGGATGTCGAGCACGCCGGCCTCGCTGGCCAGCACGACCAGGCCGTCCTCGGTCACCCAGTAGCGGCCGGGGCGCAGCCCGTTGCGGTCCAGCACGGCGCCGACGACGGTGCCGTCGGTGAAGCTGACGCTGGCCGGCCCGTCCCACGCCTCCATCAGGGTGGAGTGGAACTCGTAGAACGCGCGGCGGTCGGCGTCCATCTCGGCGTGGTTCTCCCACGCCTCGGGGATCATCATCAGCACCGCGTGCGGCAGCGACCGGCCGCCCAGGTGCAGCAGCTCCAGGCACTCGTCGAACGACGCGGTGTCGGACGCCTCGATGTCGATCACCGGGAAGATCCGGGACAGCTCGCCGGGGATCAGGTCGGTCTTCAGCAGCGCCTCACGGGCCCGCATCCAGTTCCGGTTGCCCCGGACGGTGTTGATCTCGCCGTTGTGCGCGATGAACCGGTACGGGTGCGCCAGCTCCCACGCCGGGAAGGTGTTGGTCGAGAACCGCGAGTGCACCAGCGCGATCGCGCTGGTGAAGCGGCGGTCCGACAGGTCGGGGAAGAACGGCTCCAGCTGCGGGGTCGTCAGCATCCCCTTGTAGACGATCGTCCGGCTGGACAGGCTCGGGAAGTAGACCCGGACGTCCTGCTCGGCGCGCTCGCGCATGCAGAACACGGCGCGGTCCAGCTCCAGGCCGGTCTTGCCCGCGTGCGGGCCGCCGGCGGCGGGCGCCAGGAACAGCTGCGCGAAGTGCGGCATGACGCGGCGGGCGGCCGGGCCGGTGAACGCGGGGTCGTGCGGGAGCTCCCGCCAGCCGAGCACCGTCAGGTGCTCCTCGGCGCACAGCGTCTCGACGTGCGCGACCGCGGCGGCGCGCTCCTCGGCGTCCGCCGGCAGGAACGCGATGCCGGCCGCGTAGGCGCCGGCCTCGGGCAGCGCGAAGCCGCACTCCTCGCGGAAGAACGCGTCCGGGATCTGGACGAGGATGCCGACGCCGTCACCGTCGTCCGGCTCCGCGCCCACGGCCCCGCGGTGGTCCAGGTTCTTCAGGACGGTCAGGGCGTTCTGGACGATGTCGTGGCTCTTGCGACCGTGCAGGTCGGCCACCATGCCGACCCCGCACGCGTCGTGCTCGTTCGCCGGGTCGTACAGCCCCTGGGATCCGGGGCGGCCCGGTGTGAGGGCAGCAGCAGCCATCAACCCTCCCGTCGTCGTCGTGTGTCACTGGCTTCGTGTCAGTGCAGTCCGGGACGACGTTGGCCCTGCTGCGGTGAGATGACATTACATCACTGCCGGGATCATGCCCGACTGCACCGGATCGCGAAACTTCTCCAGGGCGATCGGCTGCGTGTCATCTCCGAGTGGTTTAGACCAGGCTACCGGGTCGCGAAAGTCGCATAACGCCGTGACCTGGTGAGGATCATCACCGAGGGGCGAGGTTTACCGATCGGAAACCGCAACACGGCTGAAACACGCGCACGTTTCCGAGTAACCGCGGGACGGCGGCGCCGGCGGGTCCCGCTCAGTGGGACCCGGCGGCCGCGCGGCCCAGCACCGCCGGGGCCTTACCGCCCTCGATCAGCAGCGACAGCAGCGTCCCGTCCGACTCGTCGCCCGAGCCGTCCAGGCGCTGCGCCCACGACACCACCGCGTAGTGCCCCATCGCCAGCCCGCGCGCCATCCCGAAGCCCTGCCCGAACTTGTCGAGCGGCGCCGGAGCCGCCGGCGGCAGCACGAAACCGCCGCCGAGCGTGCGGTCCAGCAGCCCGACGAACCGGTCGGCGTCCGCCGAGCCCGCCAGGTTGAACACCGCGACCGCCAGCCCGTACCCGTGCCGGGTGTCGGAGTAGATCCCCCGAGCCGCCTGCGTGCAGCCGCCGCGCGCCAGGTCCGCCGCCACCGACGCGCCCCACACCGCGGCCGTGCAGTCGCCGTCCAGCTTCTCGGTCCGCAGCGTGAGCCGCACGTCCGTGCCTTCCACGGACAGCTTCGACGCCGACGACGGGAACGCCTCCACGACCGTCAGCGGCTTGGCGTCGGTCTTGCGGGACGCGATGGACGCGTACGCCGAGGACGACGGCGAACTGGAGTAGGAGTCCGGCGACCGGCCGTTGCCCGCCGCGGTGACCGTCGGCTTGCGCGGCGCGGCGCCCGCCTGCTTGCCGTCCCCGTCGTCGCCGCCCCCGCCGAGCGTCACGGCCGCGATCAGCCCGATCACCACCAGCACCGCGAGGGCCGCGGCGGCACCGAAGTACAGCTTCGCGCCGGGATTGCCCTTCCCTGTCCCGCCTCGGCTCACCAGGCCCTTCGGCTTGCCGGGTGCACGCCCTGCAGCGCCCTTGGCCGCCTTGCCGCGCCCTCGGGGTCTCCTGGTCCGTGCGGGCCTGCGGGCCGCGGCCGGACCGCCTTCGAGCGGGGGCTCCTGATCGCCGTAGGGGACGTCCGCGTAGGGCGGTTCCTGCTGGTAGACGTCCTGATCCGGGTAGCCGGGCTGCGCATAGGGCTCGGCGTACGACGGATCGGGGTAGGACTGCTCCGGGTAGGCCTCGGGCCCCGGCCCGGGGTCGTCGCCGTAGGGCGCGGGATCGACCGGGGCGCTCTCGGGCGGCGGCGCGGGACGCTCGCCCCGGCGGCGCCCTCCGGAACGTTCCTGCCGGGCGGCGCCGTCACGCGGCGACCCCACGCGGCGGGGTCCGCCCGTCCGGCCCGTGGTCCTGCGCGGGGCAGCGGCCTGCCGGCGGCCGGAACGGCCCGCCGGGGTCCGCCTCGGGCGGGCGCCGCGGCGGGCCGGGGGTTTGGGGTTCCACGACGGCGCAGACTACTGCCCGCGCGCCGGTGACACGCCCGCGTCCGGACGGCCCGCCGCGCCGCGCGAACGGCCGCGGCCACCGTGCTCTCCGCCGGTGCGCACCTTACGACGCCCCGCTGCCGGCCAGGTCGAGCCGCTGGTAGAGGAAGTCCCCGGCGTTCTCGACCACGAGGCTGACGTCGATCATCTCGTTGAGCGAGTCGGGACGGGCGCCGCCGGCCCGCTCCACCCACGTCACCACGGCGTAGTGGCCGTAGACGCTGGCGTAGGCGGCGGTGAACCCCGGCCCGAACGACGGGACGCCCTTGGGCTGCAGCGGCGTCAGCCATCCGGCGCCGGTCGCCTTGTCGAGGTCGCGCAGCACCTGCGCGGCCCCCTCCTGGCTCGCCAGGTTCACGACCATGAACTGGCCGACGTACTTCTTGTCCGGGCTCACGTAGGCGCTGCGGACCACCTGCGTGCAGCCGTACTTGGCGAGATCGCCCTGCAGCCGGGAGCCCCAGCTGGCCGCCTTGCAGTCGGAGGCCAGGTCCGAGGCGGCGAGCGTCATCGTGTACTTGCCCTGCTTGAGGGTCTTGCTGTCCGCGGAGAACGCCTCGCCCTGCGTGATCGCCCGGTTGTCGGCGGTGCGCTGGGCGATCTTGCCGAACCCGTCGCCGCTGAAGTCGGGCGTGTAGGCGGTCGGCGTCGCCTTCGCGGCGGCCTTGTCGTCGCCGCCTCCACCGCCGCCGAGGACGACCACGGCCACCACCGCGATCACGATCACGGCGACCACGGCGGCCGCCCCTCCGTACAGCAGCTTGGGGTTCGGGAGGTTCCGGCGGGGCTTGTCCTCCGGCCAGAAGTCCTGCCCTGCGCCGTCGCGCCCGGCCGCGGGGGAACCAGTATCACGCGCCTCGATCACGCCCCGGAGCTTAGCGGTCCGCCCGCACCCGCCGCGCCCAAAAGGGCGATTCATCCGTATTTGTTGTGCGGCCTCCGGCGGCGGGCCCCCGCCCGCCGCCGGCGCTCACAGCCCGGTGGTCCCGATGAGCGCGCCGACGGCGTAGGTGATCCCGGCCGCCGCCGCGCCGAACAGCAGCTGGCGCGCCCCGCCGAACCACCACGCCCGCGTCGTCACCCGCGACACCAGGGCCCCGGCCGCGAACAGGCCCAGCGCCGCCACCGCGGCCGCCGGCCACAGCGTGGACGCGCCCAGCAGGTACGGCAGCACCGGCAGCAGCGCCCCGACCGCGAAGGACAGGAACGACGAGCCCGCCGCCAGCAGCGGGGACGGCAGGTCCCGCGGGGACACCCCGAGCTCCTCCTTGGAGTGCACCTCCAGGGCCTCCTCGGGGTCGCGCGACAGCTGCCGCGCCACCTCGGCGGCCGTCTCCGCGTCGACCCCGCGCGCCTCGAAGACCGCGGCCAGCTCGCGCTGCTCGGCCGCCGGGTGGCGGGCCAGCTCCAGCCGCTCGATCTCGATCTCCGCCAGCGCCAGCTCCGACTGCGAGGCGACCGAGATGTACTCCCCCGCCGCCATCGAGAACGCGCCCGCCGCCAGGCCCGCCAGTCCCGCCAGCAGCACCACCTTCGGGTCCTGCCGGCCGCCCGCGATCCCCGCGATCAGCGCGAAGTTGGAGACCAGCCCGTCCATCGCGCCGAACACCGCGGGGCGCAGCCAGCCACCGCTGACGTCGCGGTGCTGGTGGTGCAGCTCCGGCGCCTGGCCGGACTTCTCCCCGGTCATCTCCCCCGAACCGGACATCGTGCCGTTCCTACTTCCCGTCCTTGACGGGCTCACCCTTCCCTACCCGCTCGGCAGCGTCGGCGGCACCGTCGGCCTCATTGTGCACGCTCGCGGCCGCCGGCTCGGGCTCCGCCACGTGCTCGGGCTCGGGCTCCGGAGCGGGCTCCGGGCTCTCGGCGGCCGGTTCCGCGACGGGCTCGTCGTCCTGCCGCTCAGCGGGCTTCTCCGCCGTCTCGGCGGCCGGCTCGGGTTCCGGCGTCCCGGCCGGCTCCGCGGGCTCGTCCACGGCGGGCTCCGCCGCCTCCGCCGGCTCGGGGGCCGCAGCATCCTCGTCCGCGGCCTCGTCCTGCTCGGACGCGTCCTGCTCGGGCTTGTCCGCCTGCTCGGGGTCGTCCTGCTCCGCGTCGTCCTCGTCGGCCTCGTCGTGGCCGGCATCGTCGTCGGCGGCGGGCTTGTCGGACGCGGCGTCGTCCGCCCCGGGATCACTGTCCGGCTCGCCGGCCTTCGCGTCCTTCCCGGACGCCGGTTCCGCGTCGCCGGCCTCGTCGGCGACGGCCGGGGCCGCGGCGTCACCGGCCGGGGCGGAGGCTCCGGGAGCATGCCCGACGACGGCCTCCGGGCCGGTCCTGTTGCGCGCGAGGTACAGGTAGCCGACCGCGCCCAGGAACAGCACGATCGAGGTGTAGTCGTTCAGCCGCAGGCCGAGGAAGTGGTGCGCGTCGTCGATGCGCAGCGCCTCGATCCAGCCGCGTCCCACGGTGTAGGCGGCGACGTAGAGCGCGAACGCGCGGCCGTGGGTGAGCTTGTAGCGGCGCTCCGCCCAGACGATCAGGATCGCCACGCCGATGCACCACAGCGACTCGTACAGGAACGTCGGGTGGTAGGTGCCGATGTTCTCGTACTTGGGGTCGAGGGCGGGGCCGTCGCCGAGCGTCGGGCGGTGGCTGGGGTCGATCTTCAGCGCCCAGAAGGTGTGCAGCGGCCTGCCGTACAGCTCCTGGTTCCAGTAGTTGCCCCAGCGGCCGACCGCCTGCGCGAGGACGATCCCGGGCGCGCACGCGTCGGCGAGCGCGAGGATCGAGATGCCGCGCCGGCGGCAGCCGATGTAGGCGCCGACCGCGCCGAGCGCGATGGCGCCCCAGATGCCGAGGCCGCCCTTCCAGATCTCCAGGGCGCGGACCGGGTCGCCGCCGCTGCCGAAGTACCGCTGGGCGTCGGTGATCACGTGGTACAGGCGCCCGCCGACCAGGCCGAACGGCACCGCCCACACGGCCACGTCGATGATCGTGCCGGGGCTGCCGCCCTTGGCCGTCCAGCGTCGCTCGCCGACCCAGACCGCGACGACGATGCCGAGAATGATCATGATCGCGTAGGCACGGAGCGGAATGGGTCCGAGGTGCCAGACGCCCTGGGACGGGCTCGGGATGAAGGCGACCGGGTGCATGACCGTTGACGTTACCGCCTCCGGCGGCATGGGACGGAAACGTCCGCGCGACCGACAGCCGATCGCTGCGCTACGGACACCGGTACGAGACCGTGCGAGACGCCGCGCGGGGCGTCCCGCACGGCGTCCCGCGCGGTCTCGGGCGGATGCCGCTCAGCCCTGCGACGGGCGCCGTCCCGCCGACCGCGGGGTGCCGGAGCCCGCCTTGGCGACGGCCTTCTGCAGGCCGTCCGGGGAGCTCAGGGCGTCGTTGCCGAGCTGGCCGCCGTTCAGCGCGAGGTACGGGGTGGCGGTCACCCCGGCCTTGCCCGCGTAGGCGGTGGCCTGGTCGACCTGGCCCAGCTTCTGCCCGCCGTTCACGCACCCGGTGAACGAGGGGGCGGTGACGCCGAGCCGCGCCGCCCACTTGACCAGGTCGGCGTTGGAGAAGCCCTTGTCCCCTTCGGGGGGCTGCTCGGCGTACAGCTTGTCGTGGTACTTCACCCAGTGGTCGGCCGGCATGCAGGCGGCGGCGTTGGCGGCGCGCCGCGAGTTCGACATCAGCGGGTCCTGCTGGAACAGCTGGAACGGCCGGTAGACGACCTTGACCCTGCCCTCGGCGGCGAGCTTCTTCATCGTGCCGCCGATCCGGGCCTCCATCGCCTTGCAGGCGGGGCACTGGAAGTCCTCGAAGACGTCCAGGACGGGCGCGGTGACGCCGGAGTTCGCCATGGCGACCGAGCCGTCCTGCTGCCGGGTGGCGGGCGCGATCGGGCCGGTGTAGTCGTCGACCTTCGAGCCGCCGCCCCCGTCGCGGCCCACCACGACCACGACGATGACGACCACGACGGCCACCGCCGCCACGGCGCCGAGGACGACCACCAGCAGCCGCCTGCGCCGCTGGGCCCCCGCGGCCCGCCTCCGCTCGTCCGCGAGCCGCTCCCGCGCGGAACGCTCCCTGTCGGCCTTGCTCATCGGTCCCCCATCGGCCGTGACGGTCTGTTGCCCGAGCACATCAGAGCGTAGTGGGGTCGAGCGTCCGGCGCGGTGAGGCGGCACGGAAGGCCGGCGGGTCGGGCGGCGGCCCGTCGAGGACGGACCGCCGCCCTCCCGGTCAGTGGTCGCCGGGGATCACTTCTTGCCGGACAGGGCGGCGGCCGCGTCGATGCTGACCTTCAGCGCGGACGCTTCCATGAACTGGCTGCTGTCGAGCTTCTTGCCGTCCAGGAACACCGTCGGGGTGCCGTCGACGCCGCGGGTCTGCAGGGCGTAGTTGGTCATCGAGTCCACGGTGGACTTCTTCTGCTCGTCCCGCACGCACTTCTCGAAGTTCGGGTCGGTGACGCCGACGTCCTTGCCCCACTTGACCAGGTCGTCGGGCGAGAAGCCCTTCTCGCCCTCGGCCGGCTGGAACTTGAACAGCGCGTCGTGGTAGGAGATCCACTTGTCCGCGGGGACGCACAGCGCCGCCTCGGCCGACCGCAGCGAGTTGGTCTTGACGGGGTCCTTCTGCTGCCCGAACAGGTGGAACGGCCGGTAGACGACCTTGACCTTGCCCTCCGCGGCGAGCTGCTGCACGGTCGAGCCGGTGGACGACTCGAACTGCTTGCAGATCGGGCACTGGAAGTCCTCGAAGATCTCCAACTCGGGCTTGGTCACGCCCGCCTTGGCCATCAGGACCGACCCGTCGGACTGCCGGCTGAGGGGGGCGAGCGCGCCCTTGTGCGCCTCGGCGTGCCCGTTCTTGTTCTTCTGGTCGATGACGAGGACGGTCGCCACCACGATCACCGCTACCGCGACCACCGACCCGATGACGATGGACAGCAGCCGCCGCTGCTTGGCCCGCGCCGCCTGCCGCCGCCGCTCGGCGGCCAGGCGCTCTCTCGCGGACCGCTCTCGTGCGGCCTTGCTCATTGGTACTCCTATGGATGGGGGCCGCGCGTGCTGCGAGCGGCGCGGGACCCGGCGGACCTAGTCGGCCTGACCGGCCCGCCGGAATTCGTCGAACAGAACGAGGACGAATAGCAGGATAGTGATGGCGTGGACCCCGCTGCACCACAGGCAGATCTTGTGCAGCACCGCCAGCTCGACCGTCACGAGGTACACCACGAACAGCACGCCCACCGACACCGCCGCGAGCCGCCCCCAGCGCAGCGGCGGCCACGGCGAGCGCAGCGCCCACGGGGTGATCAGCGCGCCGAACCCGACGAAGAACGCCAGCCCGAACAGCGGCATCGGGATGCCGGCCAGCGTGGAGTACTCGCTGGTCGTGACCGCGTGGCAGTCGACCGTGCTGGTGGCCGAGCACACCAGCGCGCCCTCGTCGTAGTGGCTGATCGTCAGGTAGACCGAGATGCCGAGCCCGGCCAGCGTCAGCAGCCAGGCCACGACCTGGTACCACGCGGCCGGGACGGGCGCCGCCGCGGCCGCGCGTTCCCGCGCCGTCATCTCTTGCGTCATCGTGGATCCTTCCGGAACGGCCTCCGTCGGCGAAGACACCTTACGGGAGCGGGAGGCCGTCACATGCATGAACCGGACGGGGGTGACGCCGATTCCGCGGACGTCGATGATCCCTTTTCCGGGCGGTGCCGCGCCGGCGGGGCCGGCGGCCCTTGCCGGCGGCGCTTTTCAGCCGCCCTCGCGGACGTTCAGCGGCCCTTGCGGACGCCCTCGGCCAGTTCCCCGGTGAGGGCGCGGACGCCGGCGAGGCCGGTGGCGAGGTCCGGGGCGTCCAGCAGCCGGCGGATGAACGCCGAGCCGACGATCACGCCGTCGGCGAAGCCCGCGACCTCGGCGGCCTGCGCGCCGTTGCCCACCCCGAGCCCGAGCCCGACCGGCAGGTCCCGGCCGGACCGGCCGATGATCTCCTTGGTGCGCTCGACCAGCCGCGGCGCGCCGGTGTCGACGGCGGTGCGGGCACCGGTGACGCCCATCAGCGACGCCGCGTACACGAACCCGCGGCAGGCCCCGGTGACGGCCTCGATGCGCTCGCCGGTGGAGCTGAGCGCGACCAGGAACACCCGGTCGAGGCCGTGCTCGTCGGCGGCCTCGAGCCACTCGCCGCCCTCCTCGGGCGTGAGGTCGGGGGTGATCAGCCCGGCGCCGCCGGCGCTCGCGAGGTCGCGGGCGAACGCGCCGACGCCGTGCCGGTCAACGGGGTTCCAGTACGTCATCACCAGGGTCGGGACGCCGGTGGCGGCGACGGCCTCGACGGTGCGGAACACGTCGGCGACCCGGACGCCCCCGACGAGCGCGCGGTGGACGGCGTCCTGAATGGTGGGGCCGTCCATCATCGGGTCGGTGTAGGGCAGCCCGATCTCGATGACGTCGCAGCCGGCGTCGACCATGGTCTTCGCGGCCTCGATCGCGCCGTCGAAGGAGGGGAACCCGGCGGGCAGGTACCCGACGAGGGCGGCGCGGTTCTCCGCCCTGGCCTTGTCGTAGGCGTCCTTGACGGTCACTGCGGGTCTCCCTCGGGCATCAGGCCGAAGAAGGAGGCGGCCGTGTGCATGTCCTTGTCGCCGCGCCCGGACAGGCAGACCACGATCGTGGCGTCCGGGCCCAGTTCCCTGCCGACCTTGAGCGCGCCGGCCAGCGCGTGCGCGGACTCGATCGCCGGGATGATGCCCTCGGTGCGGCACAGCAGCGAGAACGCGTCCATCGCCTCGGCGTCGGTGATCTCGCGGTACTCGGCGCGGCCGGAGTCGTGCAGCCACGAGTGCTCCGGGCCGACGCCGGGGTAGTCCAGGCCCGCGGAGATCGAGTGGGTCTCCAGGGTCTGGCCGTCGTCGTCCTGCAGCAGGTAGGTGCGCATGCCGTGGATGACGCCGAGCGAGCCGCCGACGAGCGTCGCGGCGTGCCTGCCGGACGCGACGCCGTCGCCGCCCGCCTCGAACCCGTAGAGCCGGACGGACTCGTCGGGGACGAAGGCGTGGAACATGCCGATGGCGTTGGAGCCGCCGCCGACGCAGGCGACGACCGCGTCCGGCAGCGCGCCGGTCAGTTCGAGGCACTGCCGCCGCGCCTCCACGCCGATGATCCGCTGGAAGTCGCGGACCATCATCGGGAACGGGTGCGGGCCCATCACCGAGCCGATGCAGTAGTGGGTGTTCTCGACGCTGGCGACCCAGTCGCGGAACGCCTCGTTGCAGGCGTCCTTGAGCGTGCGGCTGCCGGTCCGCACCGGGACGACCTCGGCGCCGAGCATCCGCATCCGCGCGACGTTGAGGGCCTGCCGCTCGGTGTCGACCTCGCCCATGTAGACGGTGCACTCCAGGCCGAGCAGCGCCGCGGCCGTGGCGGTCGCGACGCCGTGCTGCCCGGCGCCGGTCTCGGCGATCACCCGGGTCTTGCCCATCCGCCGGGTGAGCAGTACCTGGCCGAGCACGTTGTTGATCTTGTGGGAGCCGGTGTGGTTGAGGTCCTCGCGCTTCAGCAGCACCCGGGCGCCGCCCGCCTGCGCGCCGAACCGCTTGGCCTCGGTCAGCAGGCTCGGCCGGCCCGCGTAGTTCGCGAGCAGGTCGTCGAGCTCCGCGGTGAACGCGGGGTCGTTCTTGGCGGTCTCGAACTCGCGGGTCAGCTCGTCCAGCGCCGCCATCAGCGCCTCGGGGGCGAACCGCCCGCCGAAGGGCCCGAAGTGGCCGGTGGCGTCGGGGACGGCGGCAGCGCGCGCCGCACTGTCGATGGTCATGGGAAACGCGTCCTGTCATGCGTGAAGGGGCCTGCGTCGGACAGTCTCAGGGAGATGCGGCGAGGCCCCGCCATCGCTCGTGGAGCGGCTCTGCGGGCATGGACGTAGCCTATCGACTCTCCACCGCGGCCCGTCAGCCGCTCTGCCGCAGCGCCGGGTGCGCGCCCGCCGCGACCAGGTCGGCGACGGCGGACCGCGGGTCGCGGCCGATCACCAGGCTCTCCCCGACCAGCACCGCGTCCGCGCCGCTGGAGGCGTAGGCGAGCAGGTCGTGCGGGCCCCGCACCCCCGACTCGGCGATCTTCACGACGTCCTTCGGGATCGCGGGGACGACCCGCGCGAACACCCCCCGGTCGACCTGCAGGGTGCGCAGGTCGCGCGCGTTCACCCCGATGACCTTGGCGCCCGCGTCCACGGCGCGGGCGGCCTCCTCCTCGGTGTGCACCTCGACCAGCGGCAGCAGCCCGATCGACTCGGCGCGCTCGACCAGCGACACCAGCGCGTCCTGCTCCAGCGCGGCGACGATCAGCAGCGCCATGTCGGCGCCGTGCGCGCGCGCCTCCCACAGCTGGTAGGAGGTGACGATGAAGTCCTTGCGCAGGACGGATATGCCGACGTTGGCGCGCACGTCCGCGAGGTCCTGCAGGCTGCCGCCGAAGCGGCGCCGCTCGGTCAGCACGCTGATCACCTTGGCGCCGCCGGCCTCGTAGTCGCGGGCGAGCGCGGCGGGGTCGGCGATCGCGGCGAGCGCGCCCTTGGACGGGCTGCTGCGCTTGACCTCGGCGATGACCGAGACGCCCGGCCCGCGCAGCGCCGCGAGCGCGTCGCGGGGGGCGGCGGCGGCCGCCGCCTTGTCCTTCAGCGCGCCGAGCGGGACCTCCCGCTGCCGTTCGGCGAGATCGGCCCGGACGCCGTCGATGATCTCGTCCAAGACGCTCAAGTGGCAGGCCCCCTATTTTCGGTCGATCCGTGCACCGATCGTAGCCGCCCCCGCCGACGGTCCTCGCACCCGGGAGGGGTCCGGGGCCCCCGGCGGGCACGGCGCTCCGGTGTCCGGCGGCGCCGCCCGCGGGTCAGGGCGCCAGGGCGTGCGCGAACGGCAGGTTCCGCACGATCCAGAAGGCGATCACCACGCCGAGGAAGGAGTACACCGCCACCGGCCGGAACAGCGCGGACTGCATCGGCCGCCCCTGCACGCTGAGCACCGTCCAGCGGACGTAGAGGTAGCCGAAGACGGGCAGCAGCAGGAAGACCAGCGGGTTGAACCCGAACGCGGTGCCCACGTGACCGTGCGTGAGCGCGTTGACCAGCCGCGTCGCGCCGCAGCCGGGGCAGTAGCAGCCGGTCATGGCCAGGAACGGGCAGGTCGGGTAGTGGCCCGGCTGGTTCGGGTCGACCAGCGCGACCAGCGTCGCCCCCGCCGCCACCACGCCCAGCAGGGTCCCCTGCGGCATCAGCGCCCGCACCACTCCCCTGCGCCCCGTCGGACGAGGCGAAGCGGCCCCCGGATGCGCTGGCACGTCTGCACGGCTCATCCCACCCACCCTAGGCGCCGGCCCGCAGGGCGTCCCCCCGAAAAATCACGCATCCAGCACGTATCCGACGCCGCGGACGGTGCGGATGGGGTTGTCGTGGCCGAGTTTGGCGCGGAGCTGGGCGACGTGGACGTCGACGGTGCGGCTGCCGGCCCCGGCGCCGGGGCCCCAGGCGGCGTCAAGGAGCTGCTCGCGGGTGAAGACGCGGCCGGGGTTGGCCATCAGGAACTCGAGGAGGTCGAACTCGGTGACGGTGAGGGCGACGCGGCGGTCGCCGACGGCGGCGGTGCGGTCGTGCGGGTCGACGGCGACGGGACCGGCGCGCAGGGGGCCGGGCGCCGGGAGGGGGACGAGGCGGCGCAGCGCGTCGCCGACGGCGGCTACGAGCACGCGGGGGCCGAAGGGGCGGTCCACCCGGTGCTCGCCGAGGGCGCGGGAGACCGCGGGGTCGAGGGGCCCGGTGACGGCCACGACCGGCGCGGGGCGGGCCGCGTCGGCGACGCGGCGGTACAGGTCGGCGGGCAGCCGGCTGGTGGACAGGTCGAGGACGACGACGTCGGGCCGGGCGCGCTCGGCGGCGGCGGGCCCGCGCCCGGGGACGGCCTCGATCCGCACGTCGTAGCCCTCGCGGGCGAGGTAGCGGCGCTGCAGTTCGGCGACGGCGGGGTCGTGCTCGGCGACCAGGACCAGGCCGTCGGCGGTCACGGGCGGCCGTTCCGGTGCGCGGCGGGGCCGGCTTCCTCGCGTCCGGCCGGATCCTGCGCGGGGGGTCCGGCCGGCTCGTCCGGGGCGGTCGGGTCCTCGCCGCGGTCGAGGGACTTCCACAGGGCGGACGGGTCCTCAGCCGGGGCGCCGGCCGGGCCGGCCTTGCGGGCGGCGGGACGGGGCGCGTCGGTGCCGGTCCGTTCGTAGCGGGCGGACATGCCGGGCCAGCGGGCGCCGCGGACGGCGGCGAAGAGGCCGCCGGCGACGAGCAGGACGCCCCCGGTCACCGAGGCCATCCACCACAGGTTGACCGACAGGGAGGGGTGCGCGCCGATCTTCAGCAGGGCGCTCTTGTCCCCGGCGACCGACAGCACGTGGGCGCGCTGGACGGCCGCGGCCGAGGCGTAGACGACGCCGGCGCCGAACAGGGCGATGAGGACGCCGACCCCGGACCGGATGCGGCCCCGGGTGGCGAACAGGGCGGCGAGCCCGGCGAGGCCGGCCCAGCCGAGGGCGGTGGCGGTGCCGCCGAGGTCGTGGCCGGTCAGGTGCTGGGAGAACGGGGTGATGGCGTCCTCGGCCTTGACCGTGGCCCAGGTGGGGTTCCCGGCCAGCAGGGCCAGGCCCGCGCCGGCGGCGCACAGCAGCGCGGTGAGGCCGCGCTCACGCCCGGGGGTCATGACCGGGCGTCAGGGCGTTCCCCGACCACGGCGTCGAGCACGTCGGCGTCCCAGCAGGTGCGGTCGCCGGTGTGGCAGGCGGCGCCGACCTGGTCCACCTTGACCAGGATCGCGTCGGCGTCGCAGTCGAGGGCGACGGACTTCACCCACTGCTGGTGGCCGGAGGTCTCGCCCTTCACCCAGTACTCCCGCCGGCTGCGCGACCAGTAGGTGCAGCGTCCGGTGGTGAGGGTGCGGTGCAGGGCCTCGTCGTCCATCCAGCCGAGCATGAGCACCTCGCCGGTGTCGTACTGCTGGGCGATCGCGGGCACCAGGCCGGCGGCGTCGCGCTTCAGCCGTTCGGCGATCTTGGGGTCCAGATTGGACGAGGGAACGGACATGGTGTCCATTGTGCCGGGTGGTCCCCGGTACCCGCGACGGCCCCCGGCGCGGGGCGGCGGGACACGAAAGGGCCCGCCTTCCCGGGAGAGGGGAGACGGGCCCGGACGTACGACTGCGGGTGTTACAGGGGGACGACCTGGTCGGCCTGCGGACCCCGGTTACCCTGCGTAACCTCGAACTGGACGCGCTGGTTCTCGTCCAGGGAGCGATACCCGGAGGACTGGATGGCCGAGTAGTGCACGAAGACGTCCGGTCCACCGCCGTCCACGGCGATGAAGCCGAAGCCCTTCTCGGCGTTGAACCACTTCACGGTGCCCTGCTGGGGCATGTCTTTCTCCTTGCGGCAAAACATGGGCCCACACCTCGCGGGCCCGGCGCGGTCACTGCGGAACGCTCTCGCCCCCCGGTACGGTCCCGGAAAAGCCAAAACGCCCGCTGCCATCAGTCCGCGGGCGTCTGGACAAACGATCGAGAACCACGACTGCAACCGACCGGTCCACCGTATCACCGGTTCCGCGCAAAACGCAGGAGCGGGAAGGGTTGCGATTCTCCTCTCGGCGAACCCCGCCGTTACCTGCCCGTTAAAGACTCCAACCGGTCTCGGTCAGGGTCTTGACAGAGTCCGTGGGCCCGGTGAGGCGGACCCGCGCGACGTCCGTGCGGCCGAGCGCCCACAGGACGAGTTCGCCGACCGGGCCGTGCACCCGCACGGGCCCGGGGCCGCCGCCGGGGCCGCCGCGGCCCCGGGCGCGGCCGCCGCCGGACACCCGGGCGCTGCGTCCGTCGGGGCGCACCAGCGTTACCTCGACGTGAACTTTTCTTAGGACAAAGCGGGCAATTTTTATGCGTCGCCAGAGAAGTTCCTCGAGTTCACCGGACAGGTCCCTGGGCTCCCAGTCCGGGCCGGCCCGGCGGATGTCCTCATGGTGAACAAAGAACTCGACGCCGTTGGCGATTTTGTCCACACCGGGAAGCGCGTAGGGCGACCACTTCGGCGGACCCTGCCGAAACCGTTCCACCAGCCGCTCGAACGGCACGGCCCGCGCGGTGCGCCGCCGGACGCGCTCGGTGTAGAAGGCCAGCGGGGGCAGCAGTATTCCGGGCCCGGCGTCCGGCCGCCCTTCCCGGACGACCAGGTGCGCGGCCAGGTCGCGGGCGTCCCAGCCGCCGCACCGGGTGGGCGCGTCGGGCCCCGCCCCGGCCAGGGCGCCGGCCAGCAGGCCGCGCTCGCGCCGGACGGGGTCGTCCTCGGGCGTGCTCATTGAATGATCGTAGGCCGCCGCGGGCCGCTCGGGAATAAGCGTCCGGGCCGCATGGTAGGGACTATTCAGGCCCGCAAACCCCCACAACCCCGTACGCAGGGGGCAAAATCCCGGGTCGCCGTGCCGTGATCGAGGAGTCGCCGTGCCGCCTGCGTCCAGACGCGTCAGCCCCCATGTCCTCCGGGAGGGGATGCGGGTGCTGTGGGTCGCCGTCCGCGCCGAGCCGCGGGTGTTCACCGTGTCGGTGGTCGCCAGCGCGGTGTACGCGGCGATGACCGTGGGGACCGCCCAGGTGCTCGGCTGGGTGACCCAGACCGTCGTCCTGCCCGCTTTCCGGGAGGGGCACACCACGGCCGGGGCCCTGTCCGGCGCGGCGGCGGCGATCGTCGGCGTCGCACTGCTGAAGGCGCTCGGCGTCGCGGGCCGCCGCTTCTACGCGGGCCTGATGCAGTACCGGATGCAGGCCGCCTACCGGCGGTCGGTGACCCGGCAGTACCTGCGGCTGCCGCTGGCCTGGCACCACCGGCACCCGACCGGGCAGCTGCTGTCGAACGCCAACGCCGACGTGGAGGCGGTGTGGGCGCCGATCGCGCCGCTGCCGATGGCGGTCGGCGTGGTGTTCATGCTGCTGATCGCGGCGGTGTCGATCCTGCTCACCGACGTCGCGGTCGCCGGCGTCGCCTTCCTGCTCTTCCCGGCGATCGCGCTGATCAACGTGGTGTACCAGCGCCGGCTCGCGCCGGTGGCGACCCGCGCGCAGCAGCTGCGCGCCGAGGTCAGCGAGGTCGCGCACGAGAGCTTCGAGGGCGGCCTGGTCGTCAAGACCCTCGGCCGGGAGGCGTCCGAGACCGAGCGGTTCCGGGAGCGGGCGCACGAGCTGCGCGACGCCAACATCGCGGTCGGCCGGATCCGCGGGCTGTTCGACCCGGTGCTGGAGGCGCTGCCGAACCTCGGCGTGCTGGCCGTCCTGCTGATCGGGTCGCTGCGGCTGGAGTCCGGCGCGATGACGGCCGGCGACCTGGTGCACGTGGCGTACCTGTTCACGCTGCTGTCGTGGCCGATCCGGGCGCTCGGCTGGGTGCTGGCGGAGGTGCCGCGCAGCGTCGTCGGCTGGGAGCGGGTCCGCGGCGTGCTGGACGCCTCGGGGTCGCTGCCGTTCGGGGACGCGGCGCTCGGCGAGGACAAGGCCGCCGCGCTGGAGGTCCGCGACGTCCGGTTCTCCTACGAGGGCGCCGACGGCGACCGCGAGGTGCTGCACGACGTGACGTTCACCGCCTCCCCCGGCCGGACGGTCGCGCTGGTCGGCCCCACCGGGTCCGGCAAGTCGACCCTCACCTCGCTGCTGGTGCGGCTGGTCGACCCGGCCGACGGGTCGGTCCTGCTGGACGGGGTGGACCTGCGGGACGTCCGCCGCGGCGGCGTCGCCGCGACGGCCGCGCTCGTCCCGCAGCAGACGTTCCTGTTCGACGACACCGTCCGCGGGAACGTGACACTCGGCCTGGACGTCCCCGACGAGCGCGTCTGGGAGGCGCTGCGGCTCGCGCAGGCGGACGGGTTCGTCGCGGCGCTCGCCGACGGGCTCGACACGAAGGTCGGCGAGCGGGGCGCGACGCTGTCGGGCGGGCAGCGGCAGCGGCTCGCGCTGGCCCGGGCGCTGGTGCGGCGGCCCCGGCTGCTCGTGCTGGACGACGCGACGTCCAGCGTCGACCCGCAGGTGGAGGCGCGCATCCTGGAGAGCCTCCGGGAGGCGCAGACGGCGGAGGACGAGGGGGGCGGCGCGACCGTCGTGGTCGTCGCCTACCGCAAGGCCACGATCGCGCTGGCCGACGAGGTCGTCTACCTCGACCACGGCCGCGTCACCGCGCGCGGCGGCCACGCGGAGCTGCTGGAGACCTCGGCGGGCTACCGCGACCTCGTCACCGCCTACGAGAGGGCGGAAGCGGACCAAGAAGCGCTCGACGGCGGCGAGGAGGCCCTGGCGTGACGGTGCTCAGCGGTACGGGGATCGACGAGACCTCGGCGACCGAGGGCGGGCTGCGGACGCTGCGCCGCGGCCTGCGGCTCAGCCCCGAGTTCCGGGCCGGGCTGGCGGGCACGCTGGTGCTGGCGCTGCTGTCCACGGCGGGCCGGGTGGTGGTGCCGATCGCCGTCCAGCAGACCATGGACAAGGGCCTGGACCGCGCGGGCGGGCCCGACATCGGCTTCATCCGCTCGGCGGTGCTGCTGTGCGCGGTGGCGGTGCTGCTGACGGCGCTGTGCGCGTACGCGATGAACGTCCGGCTGTACAAGACGTCCGAGGGCGGGTTGGCGGGGCTGCGCGTCCAGGCGTTCCGGCACGTCCACGACCTGTCGATGCTGACGCAGAGCGGCGAGCGGCGCGGCTCGCTGGTGTCGCGGGTGACGTCGGACGTCGACCAGATCAGCACCTTCATGCAGTCCGGCGGGCTGATGTTCATCGTGTCGATCGGGCAGCTGCTCGTCGCGAGCGTGCTGATGCTCGTCTACTCGTGGCAGCTGGCGCTGCTGGTGTGGGCGGCGTTCCTGCCGCTGGCGTTCGCGCTGCGCCGCTTCCAGCGGCTCGTGTCCGCCCGGTACATGCAGGTGCGGGAGCGGATGGGCGACCTGCTGGCCGCGGTGAGCGAGTCGGTGGTGGGCGCGGCGGTCATCCGCGCGTACGCCTCCGAGGAGCGCACCGGCCGCCGCGTCGACGAGACGGTCGACGACTTCCGCAGCACCCAGACCCGCGCGCAGGCGATGGTCGCGCTCACCTTCCCGGTGAGCGAGCTGGTCGCCGCCATCGCGACCGGCGGCGTCGTCGTCGCGGGCACGCTGCTGGGCATCGGCGGGCACCTGACCGCCGGTGAGCTGGTGGCGTTCCTGTTCCTGGTCACCCTGTTCGTCAGCCCGATGCAGACGGCGACGGAGGTGCTCAACGACGCGCAGAACGCGATCGCCGGGTGGCGCCGCGTGCTGGGCGTCCTCGACACCGTCCCGGACGTCGCCGACCCCGGCGAGGACGGCGAGGCCCTGCCGCGCGGCCCGATCGAGGTGCGGTTCGAGTCCGTCGGGTTCGCCTACCCGGGCGGTCCGCCCGTCCTGCACGACGTGGACGTGGAGATCGCGCCGCGCAGCCGCGTCGCGATCGTCGGGCAGACCGGGTCGGGCAAGACGACGTTCGCCAAGCTGCTCACCCGCCTCATGGACCCGGTGTCCGGGCGGGTGCTCGTCGACGGCGTGCCGCTGGACCGGGTGCGGTTCTCCTCGCTGCGCGAGCGGATCGTCATGGTGCCGCAGGACGGCTTCCTGTTCGACGCCTCCCTCGCCGACAACATCCGCTACGGCCGTCCGGACGCCACCGACGACGACCTCGCCCGGGCCGTCGCGGAACTGGGCCTCGCCGACTGGCTGGAGGGCCTGCCGCAGGGCCTGGACACCCCCGTGGGGCAGCGCGGCGAGTCCATGTCGGCGGGCGAGCGGCAGCTGGTCGCGCTGGCCCGCGCCTACATCGCCGACCCCGACCTGCTCGTGCTCGACGAGGCGACGTCCGCGGTCGACCCGGCCACCGAGGTCCGGATCCAGCGCGCCCTGGAGGGGGTGACGCGCGGCCGCACCGCGATCTCCATCGCGCACCGCATGTCCACCGCCGAGGCCGCCGACGAGGTGATCGTCTTCGAGGCGGGCCGGATCGTGCAGCGGGGCACGCACGCCGAACTCGTCGCCCGGCCGGGCGTCTACGCCGACCTGCACGCCTCCTGGATCGCCCAAAGAAGCATCTAGAGACCAAAAGCACTTGCCCGTTATCTGGTCGGGTGCGCATTCTGCTGGAGTGAGCAACGAGGTCGTGTTGGAATCGGCGGGCACGCTGCGCGGACAGCTGCAGCGGGGGCTCGGGAGGGCCGCGCGGCGCGCGGCGGACAGGCCCGGTGCGGGCGAGTACGTCTACGACTGCATCCGCAGGGATCCGCGGTGGGACCGGCAGTGCGAGACGCGGGGCCTCTACTACGCCCGGTTGATGGTGGACCTGGAGTTGCCGGTGTGGCCGGTCGCGGAGCATCTCGCCGATCCGGCCGACCATGCCGACGGCGACGAGTGGCGGGTGCGGCTGGCGCTCGAGGTGCTGGGGCATCTGGTGCGGTTGAGCCGGCGGGAGGCGGCGGTGCCGCTGCGCCGGTACGCCGAGGAGGGCGCGCACTGGTTCGACGCGCTCGACGAGCTGGTGCTGCTGGGCGACCCGCGGCTGGCGGACGGGTTGGACGAGCTGGTGGCGGCGCGGTGCGACGACGGTGACATCCGGTCGCTGGTGGCGGGCGGGACGAATCCGGTGCTGGAGAGCTGGGCGGTGCGGCAGCCGCGGATAGCCGAGGCGCTGGCGCGGCGGCGGGAGGCGGGGCGGCCGCGGCGGCCGGTGAGCACGATCCCGGGCGGGGCGGAGCGCACCGAGGCGGAGCTGCTGGAGCTGGCGAGGCGCCGCGACGACGGCGCCATCGCGGCGGTCTTCGAGCTCGGGCGGCGGCGGACGCCGGCGCTGCTGGACCTCGCTGAGGAGGTGCTGCCGCAGCGGCCGAGCAGGTTCGGCGGCGCGGTGTGCCGGGCGCTGCGCGAGTATGGGCCGGAGGCGCTGCCGTGGGCGCGGGCGTGGGCCGCCGAACGCGGCGGCTGCGCGTTCATGGGGATCAGCATGCTCGCCAGGCACGGCACCCGCCAGGACGTCCCGCTGCTGATGGACGAGCTGCGCGAGGCGCTGGAGGCAGGCGAGTGGCGCGCCGCCGCGGGCCCGATCGAGGGGCTCGGGAGACTGCGCGCCGGCGAGGCCGTCCCGTTGCTGAAGACCGCTTGGACCGAATCACCCTACGCTTTCCTGCGACCCCGCATTGTGACCGCTTTGACCCGCACCGCCCCGCACACCGCCGAGTCGTACACCATCGAGGGCCTCTGGGACTGCCAGGAGGGCGTGCGCGCCGAGGCCGCCCGGTTCGCGCCGGTCACCCCCGAGACCCGCATCCGGCTGCAACGCCTCCACCACGACGAAGCCGAGGAGACCGACGTGCGGGCCGCCGCCGGAGCCCGCCTGGCGACCTGAACCGCGTTCGCTCCGAGTCTCTCCCGGCCGCGCTGAACCCTTCCGGCCCCGCGCACGTATTGCCCCGTCGTACCGCGCATCTCTCCCCGGGAGGACGGGCCATGGGCTCCACGCATCACCTCGGACGCGCCGCGAGACTCCCCCGCGCCGGCCTGGCCCTGGCGGCGGCCGCCGTGCTGGCGCTGCCGCTGGCGGCCGGCTGCCAGGCCGGCAAGGCCGGGGCGTCCGGCGACGGCGACCGGGCCGCCGCCCCGGCGAGCCTTGACGAGCTGGCCTCCCGGACGGGGTGCAGCCTCGTCGGCCGGCGCAAGGCGGAGCAGCTCCAGCAGGGCAACTGCCGCAACTCGCGGGGCCAGTACGTCCTGGTCAGCTTCGACCGCGACCAGGACATGAACGCGTGGCTGGACGAGGCGAAGCCGTGGGGCGGGACGTACCTGGTGGGGACGCGCTGGGTGGCGGTGAGCACCCCGGCGACCCTGCAGTCGCTCCGCAAGGACCTGGGCGGGCGCATCCAGTCGGGCGAGATGCACGGGATGAGCCACTCCTGACCCGGGCCGCCTTCGGGCGAGCGCCGCCGCCTTCAGGCGAGCGCCGCGGCCCAGCGCTCCAGCGCCGGGCCGGTGCGCGCCAGGACGCGCCAGGCGGCCAGGCCGCGGGTGACCGTGCCGGGCCGCAGCAGCGGGTGGTGCGGGCCGTCCACGATGACGCGCAGGGCCGCGACCGGCGTCCCGTCCGGGAGGGCCGCCGCGACGCGCGCCGACTCCATGTCGACCGCGCAGGCACCGTCCGCCGCCCACACGTGGCGTTCCCGCTCGCGCACGACCCGGTCCGCGGTGACCAGCGGCCCGACATGGACGCGCAGGCCGCCGCCGGCGAGTTCGGCGGCCCGCGCCCGCGCGCCGGGGCACGGCACGGGCTTGCCGCCGCCGCGGATCTCGTCCGCCACCACGACGGTCCCCGGGGACAGCCGGCCGTCGAGCGCGCCGCCGAACCCGACGACGGCGACGGCCGCGCGGTCCGGCAGCCGGGCGGCGTGCCGCGCGCGGTACCCGACGACCACGGCGGGGGCGCGGGCGAGCCCGCGCCGCACCGCGCGGGCCTCCAGCCGCAGCGCCGCGCACACGACCAGGCCGGACCCGTCGTCACCGGTCATCCGCACAGTGCAGCACGGGGCGGCGCGAAGATCCAGTTCCGTGGCGCGCCGGGCGCCGCGCGGCCCTATGATTCGTTCATGCGTTCGATCAGCGTCACCGAGCGGCGCGCCCGGCTCATGCGGCGGCACCGCCTGGCCCCGGCCGCCCGCACCGACGACGTCGCGGAGATCGCCCGGTCACTGGTGGTGCTGCACGCCACCGACCCGGCCACGGTGTTCCTGTCCGTCGCGGCCCGCTGCGTCACGGCCGGGCCGCCCGACGTGGAGCGCGCGCTGTACGACGACCGGACGCTGCTGCGGATGCTGGCGATGCGCCGGACGATGTTCGTCGTGCCCGTCGACCTCGTCCCGGCGCTGCAGGCGTCCACCGCGAACGCCCTGGCCGCCAAGCAGCGCCGCAGATACGCCGCCCTGATCGAGCGCGGCAGCGACATCGCGGACGTCCCGGCCTGGTTCCGGGAGGTGGAGGAGGCGACGCACCGGACGCTGCTGGCGCGCGGGGAGGCGACCGGCGCGCAGCTGAGCGCGGCCGTGCCGCTGCTGCGCACCCAGGTCGACCCGGCGCCCGGCAAGGCGTACTCGCGGCCGACGGGCGTGACGACGTGGGTGCTGGTGACGCTCGGCTGCGAGGGGCTGATCGTGCGGGGCCGCCCGAACGGCAGCTGGGTCAGCAGCCAGTACCGCTGGGCGCCGATCGAGACGTGGCTGCCCGGCGGCGTCGCGTCCGTCCCGGCGGACGAGGCGCGCGCCGAGGTCGTCCGGCGGTGGCTGCGCGCCTTCGGCCCCGCGCCCGCCGCCGATCTCAAATGGTGGACGGGCTGGACGGCCGGGGAGGTCGGCAAGGCGCTCGCCCGCCTCGACACGGCCGAGGTCGACCTCGGCGGCACGACCGGCATCGTCCTCGCCGACGACCTGGACCCCACTCCCCCGCCGGAGCCCTGCGCCGCGCTGCTGCCCGCGCTGGACGCCACCCCCATGGGCTGGCAGGACCGCGGCTGGTTCCTCGGCGACCACGGCCCGCTGCTGTTCGACCGCAGCGGCAACATCGGCCCGTCCATATGGTGGGACGGCCGGATCGTCGGCGGCTGGGCGCAGCGCAAGGACGGCGAGATCGCCGTCCGGCTGCTGGAGGACGCCGGCGCCGACGCCGAGGCCGCCGTCGCGCGGGAGGCCGAGCGGATTGCCGCCTGGTACGGCGACGTCCGCGCGACCCCCCGCTTCCGCACCCCCCTGGAAAGGGAGCTGACCTCCTGACCGGGCGCCGGGGTCACCCTGCCTGACCGGGCGCCGGGGTCACCCTGCCTGACCGGGCGCCGGGGTCACCCTGCCTGACCGGGCGCCGGGGTCACCGTGCCTGACCGGGCGCCGGGGTCACCGTGCGCGGCCCAGGCGGTAGGCGGCGCCGTCGCGCCACAGCAGCCAGCCGCCCGCCGCGAGGACCGGTCCCTGCACGACCGTCCAGCGGACGCTGGACGGGTGCTCGCGCCGGCTCTCCAGCGTCCTGGTGTAGATCACGCCGGAGGCGCCCGCGCTGGTGTAGGCGATCAGGTGGTCGCCCGCGGTGAGCCGCGTGCCGCCGTCCGCCTTCGTGCCGCCCCGCGCCTTCCCCAGGTCGAGGGGGGTGACGGCCTTCCAGCCGTCGCGGGCGACGATCCGCAGCGTCCCGTCCACGAGTGAGGCGAAGTAGTCCTTGCTGGCCGCCGCCTGCCACTTCTGCTCGGGGCCGGTGCCGGGGACGGCCCGGCGCTCGCCGCCCTTGCCGGGCTTGCCGGTGAGCTCCAGGGGGCGGACGCCGGGCGGGAGCGGGTGCTCCCGGACGATCGCGTCGGTCCTGACGTCGATCTCGCGCAGGACGTCGTCGTTCGAGGTGTCCGCGACGAACAGCGTCGGGTACGCGAACGCCAGCGCCGACCCCAGCACGCCCTTGCCGTGGTTGTCGACGGTGTGGCCGGCGTCGCCGCAGCCGGTGGCGACGAACGGCTGGTTCATCGGGTCGTCGCCGATGACCGCGCCGCCGCCGGTGAGGACGGGATCGGCGGGCGTGGCGCCCTGCGGGCCGATCGCGCCGGTGCGTCCCCCGGAGGTGCGGCAGCTGAGTTTCCAGGAGCCCGGCGCGATCCAGGTGACGAAGCCGTTCCCGGCCGCGAGGCCGCCCTCGGCGCGGACGCCGAGCGGCTTGGGACGGCCGCCCTTCCGCCCTGCGGTGTAGACGCGGCCGTCGGCGGTGCGGCCGACGACCGATCCGTCGGCGCCGAGCGCGTCCGGGGTGAACGTCGCGCCGCCCGGCAGGGCCGCGGGGATGGTGACGATGGTCGAGGGGTCCACCAGGTTCCCCGGCGAGCGGACGCCCGTCGCCGCGTTCGGGCCGCCCCGGTGCGACGCCTCGGGCAGGGCCGCCGGGACCGCCGCCGCGAC
>NZ_BAAAMR010000079.1:0-48711 GCF_039529375.1 Actinomadura napierensis | reverse complement strand
AACGGCCGCCGCGTCGGCCGCGCCGCCGCGCCCGCCGCCGGCGTCGCCGCCCTCGCCGTGCTGGCCGGCCAGCCGTGGGTCGCCTACGCCTGCGCCGCGCTGGCCGTCCTCGCCGTCCCGCTCGGCCTCGACCGCTACCGCCAGCTCGGGCACGGCACCGACGGCGAGCGCCTGACCGTCCGCTCCGGGTCGCTGCGCCGCCGCCAGGTCGTCGTCGAGCACGGCGCCGTCATCGGCTGGCGCGTCCGCCGCACCCTCTTCCAGCGCCGCCTCGGCCTCGCCACCCTGTTCGTCGCGACCGGAGCCGGCGACGGCGGGTACTCCGCGACGGACATGGCGGAGTCCGACGCCGTGGCGTTCGCCGCCGCCATCACCCCGGAATGGCTCGAGCCGTTCATCGAGCGCCCGGCCCCGCCCCCGCCTCTTGCACGGGACGCCGACTGAGGCGCCGAACGTACGAACACGGCGGTCATGCGGGATGCATGACCGCCGTGCCGGCAGGTCTCACTCGGGGCGGCGGGCGCCGAACATGATCTCGTCCCATGACGGGACGGAGGCGCGCTTGCCCTTGGACTTGCGCCGCGGCCGCGCGGGCCGCCGCTCCGGCGCCTCCGCCGCCGGAGCGGCCGGGGCCGGGGGAGCGGTGACCGGCTTGTCCTGACCGGCGGCGGGCATGGGGGGCCGGGACGGCTTCTTCTTCGCCGGCGGCCGGGACGGCTCCCGCCGCGCCGGATGCTGCGGAGCCGGCTTCGGCGCCGCGGCCTTCTCCTCCGGCGCCTGCGCGGCCGCCGTCTCCGCCTCGCGCTCCGCGGCGGCCTGGTCGTCCTCGGAAACCTCCGCGTCCGCGTCCTCGGCGGACGGCTCCGGCGCCAGGGCGTCCCTGCGGGCGCTCTCGTCCGCCTCGTCACGCGACGAAGCCGCCTCCCGCTCGGCAGGCGCCTGAACGGCAGCCGGCTCCTCGGCGACCTCGCCCCGCCGCGACTCGCCCTCGTCGGCCGCCCGCGCATCCTCCGCCGCACGCTCGTCTTCGGCCGCCTGCGCGGCTTGGGCCGCGCGCTCGTCCTCAGCCGCCTGCGCGTCTTCGGCCCACCGCGCGTCCTCGCTCGACCGCTCGTCATCGGCGGGACGGGCGTCCTCGCTCGACCGCTCGTACCCGGCGGGACGGGCGTCTTCGGCGGGACGCGGCGCACTCTCGTGCCGTGCGCCCTCCAGACGGGGCTCGTCCTCGCTCTCGCGGGCGCTCGGGCTCCCCGCGGCGCGCCGCTGCTCGTCCTCGGCCTGCGCCGCGGCAGGCCGCGTGGCCTCCTCGGCCGCCGCCGCTTCCCGGTGCGCTTCCTTCGGCGCTTCGCGCCCCGGACGCGCATCCTCGCGGGCTGCTTCCTCACGCGTACGGGCGTCCTCGCGGGCCGCACGCGCACGAGCGTCCTCTTCGTCGCGGGTACGGGCGTCCTCGCGAGCGGTTTCCTCACGCGCACGAGCGTCCTCGCGGGTGCGGGCGTCGTCGCGAGCAGCTTGCTCGCGCGCGCGGGCATCCTCGCGGGCCGCTTCGTCACGCGCACGGGCGTCTTCGCGGGTGCGTGTGTCCTCGCGAGCGGCTTCCTCGCGGGTGCGGGCGTCGTCGCGGGTGCGGGCTTCTTGGTGGGCTGCTTCCTCGCGGGCTCGGGTCTGCGCGCCGGACGCCAGGCTCTCGCGCGGCTGCGCCTCTTCGCTCACGCGCTGCGGGCGGTCGTTCTGGGCCCGGGTGCCCGCGCGGGCCTCGGCCTCTTCGCGGCGGCCCGCTTCGGCGGGGCGCTGAGGCGCGGCATGCGGCTGCTCCTGGCGGGGGCGCGGCGCGCGGTGCTCCTCCTCGCGCGGACGTCCGTCGGACGGACGGGCGGGGGCCTCACGCAGGCGAGGGGCCTCGCGGGGGCCGTCCGAGGCGAGCGGACGGGACGCCTCGCGCAGCGGGGCGCCCTCGGCGGGCGCGTCGCGGAAGGCGGGGCGCGGGTCGACCATGCGGCCCCGCTCGACGATGTACTGCGGCGGCTCGGCGGGCCGCAGCGGACCGGGCGCGGCGGGCTGCTCAGGCTCGGCGGGCAGGCCGCGCGCGGAGACGTCCCTGTCGTTCGGGGGCCGGTCGTTCTGCACGACCTTCATCGCGGGGCGGCGCGGCACGAGCGGGGTGACGGTGTCGGACAGGGCCTCGTCGTCCCATTCGACGGCGGTGAGCCGCGCGGCAATCTCGTCGAGGGGGGAGACGTGCCGGCGGCGCGGGTCGAAGGACCACTCGGCGGCGTGCGGGCGGCCGTTGTCGAAGAACGACAGCCGGACCCGCCAGGTGGAGTCCTCGCACTTCCAGGAGTCCCACTCGACCTCCTCGAGGTCGACGCCGCCGCGGCCGAGCCGCTCCTCGACGGTCTCGCCGAGCGGGGGGCCGAGGGTGGTCTCGCCGGGGCGGCGCACCGCGACGCGTTGCGCCTGCTGCGCCATGTACTCGCGTTCCTGCAGGACCGGGCCCTCGAACCAGCGGATGCGCTCGACCGGGATCCCCGCCGATTCGGCGATCTCCTCCGCCGTCTCGCCGGACCGGATGCGGGCCTGGATCTCCTTGGGACGCAAGGGACTCTCCACTTCGATCTCGAACTGGCCGAGGCGGGAGAAGTGCCCACGGACCGCGGCGCGGAGCCGGTCGTCGACGGGCAGGGTGAACCGGGTGCCTCGGCCCGCGGTGGCCAGGACGAGGTACGTACCGTCCTCGCTGACCGCGACGAGGCGCAGCTCCTGCATGCGTGTCCTTCCTGCCCTGTCCTGACGGCACGGAGGGCGCCGGACCGTCCGGCCGCGGTCTCACCGGCCGGTCGCCCGTTGCCCGCCGAGGGCGCATGCGTGCCCTTCCCCCGGGTTCCCGAGTCTCTCTTCCGGACACACCTGCTGCCAGCACCGTACCCGGCATGTCCGAACATCGCCGCTCTCGAAGCCCTCTTCACGAGGCCGAAGAGGGCACCTGACCTAGCTTGCCGGTGCTGAGGCGCGGCCGTGGCCGCCCTGCCGGATTCTTGTGCATCCTTTTCCACACTGTGCCTGAGCCCGGCGGAGCGCTCCACCCCTTTGAGGTTAGGAGCGTCACGTCTGTGGCAGGAACACTCGGATCTTCCGATTAGTTTCGTTTCCGGGGGATTCGGGCGAACGGACAGGGGTGAAAGGGTCGATGCAGCGCAAGCTGCCGGACGTCAGCACGACGCAGCTCATCGCCAGCGGGGTGGCCACACTGGTCGCCGCCGTCGGGGCGTCCTACCTGGGGGTCTACGGGACGATCATCGGTGCCGCGCTGATGAGCGTGATGTCGACGGCCGGTTCGGCGGTCTTCAAGCACTACCTCGACCGGGGCCGCACCCAGATCAAGGATCTGACGCACATCCAGGCGGCGGTGAGCCGGCGGGACGCGGCGGACCAGGCCGCGGCCGAGGCGATGAACGCCGACCCGACCCGGACCGTGGTGTGGCCCGGCGGGGACCCGAACGCGACGCGGCTCGACCTGCACCCGCCCGGTGGCGGGGACCCGAACGCCACCCGCCTGGACCGCACCCCGGCCGAGACGGTCGCGGACACGCTCGCCGCGGCGGCGGGCCCGGAGGCGCTGCGCGAGGTCGTCCGCCGCTCCGCGCTGGACGGCACCGTCGAGTGGGCCAAGCAGCACTGGACGAAGCTCGTGGTGTCGTCCGCGGCGATCTTCGCGATCGTGATCGGCGGCATCACCCTCTACGAGGCGACCACCGGTTCGCCCATCGGCAAGAACTCGGGCAGCGGCACCACCATCAGCAAGGCGCTGACCGGCGGCGGTGGCGGCGGCTCGCAGGAGACGCCGGAGTCGCCGTCGCCGTCCGGGCACTCCACCGGGCCGAGCGGCACGCCGACCCCCAGCTCGTCCGGCGGGACGACGTCGACCGGCACGCCCACCACCACACCGCCGCCCGCGACGACGCAGAGGCCGACCGAGCCGACCGCGCCGACGTCCTCGGCCCCCAGCACGCCGAACACGCCGAACACCCCGCAGCCGACGAAGTCGTCGGACGGCGGGAACGACGGCCAGCAGAACGACCAGAACAACGCCGACCCCAACGCCCGCACCACCCCGTAAAGAGGGGCACGGCGGGGCGCGCGCTAGTCCCCGAAGACCTGGCGGGTGTAGGGGTTGGCGAAGCGGCGGTCGGGGTCGAGGTCGTCGCGCAGCTTCCGGAAGTCGCCGAAGCGGGGGTAGACCTTCTCCAGGTAGGTGGCGTCGCGGGTGTGGAGCTTGCCCCAGTGGGGGCGGCCGTCGAGAGCCGTCAGGAGGTCCTCGACGCCGCGGAAGTACTCCTGGTGCCGGTCCTTGTAGTAGACGTGGACGGCGATGAACGCGCTGCGGCGGCCGTGGGCCATCGACAGCCAGGCGTCCTCCTCGGGGAGCAGCCGCACCTCGATGGGGAAGCTGATCCGCCAGTCCTTGCGGGCGAACAGGGAGCGCAGTTCGCGCAGCGCGGGGACGAGCTCCTCGCGCGGGATCGCGTACTCCTGCTCCTTGAAGCGGACGGTGCGCGGGCTCGTGAACACCTTGTAGGAGGTGTCGGTGTAGGTGCGGGCGCCGAGCGCCTTGGCGGAGATGCCGTTGACGAAGGGCGTGGTGGCCGGGGCCAGGTGGGTGAGCCGGTTGACGGCGCCGAAGACGGTGTTGGACAGGAACTCGTCGTCCAGCCAGTGCTTGAACCTCGGCAGCGGCTCGGCCGGGCCGTCGACGCGGTTGTTGCGCTTGGTGAGGCAGCCCTCGGTGTGCGGGAACCAGTAGAACTCGAAGTGCTCGTTGGCGTGGTCGAACTCGTCGACGCGGGCGAGGACCTCGTCCCACTTCATCGGTTCCTCCTGCGCGCGCAGGAGGAAGATCGGGACGGTCCGCCAGGTGACGGCGGTGACGACGCCGAGGGCGCCGAGGCCGGCGCGGGCGGCGTCGAACAGCTCGGGCCGCTCGTCGCGCGAGCAGGTGACGACCGAGCCGTCGGCGAGGACGAGTTCGAGGGCGGCGACCTGGGAGACCAGGCCGGCGGCGTCGCGTCCGGTGCCGTGGGTGGCGGTCTGCAGGGCGCCGGCGACGGTCTGCTCCTGGATGTCGCCCATGTTGGCCAGGGCCAGGCCGTGCTCGGCGAGGACGCGGTTGAACACGTGCAGCGGCAGCCCGGCCTCGACGGTGGCCAGCCCGGTGGCGGTGTCGACGGAGCGGACGGCGGTGAGCGAGTCCGGGCGCAGCAGCACGCCCTCGGCGACGGCGGCGCCGGTGAAGGAGTGGCCGGTGCCGGGCATCCGGACGGTGAGCCCGTCGGACGCGGCGGACCGGACCGCCGCGGCCACCTCGGCGGTGCTGCCCGGGGTCGCGACGCGATGCGGTGTGGCCTGCTGGTTTCCCGCCCAGTTCTGCCACTTCTGGTGGGTCACGGGTGACATGCGCCGACTCTACTCGGCAATCGATCGTGAGGAAAGTTCACGTTTACTCAGGGCGCGGGCCCCGGCCAGCCCGACCAGCGCGGCCGCCGCCGCCGACCCCAGCGGGACCAGGAACGCCGCGTGCGAGCCGGACGCGTCCACGACCCGTCCCGACAGCGACGACCCGGCCGCCACCCCGACCCCGACGGACGTGGAGACCAGCGCGAGCCCCTCGGTCAGCTGGTGCGGCGGGACGAGCCGCTCCACCAGCCCGTAGCCGGGGATGATCGTCGGGGAGATCGCCAGGCCGGAGAAGAACACCACGGGCATCATCAGCCACAGGTTCCCGACCAGGACGGGCGGGACGAGCCCGGCCGTCAGCAGGCCGAGGCCGATGAGGAAGCGGCGGGCGAGCGGGCGCCGCCAGTGCCGCGCCCCGTACCAGAGCGCCGCGGTGCCGCTGCCGAGCGCGTAGCAGCCGAGCAGCAGGCCGGCGAGCGCCTTGTGCCCCTGCTCCTGGGCGAACGCGACGCCGCTGACGTCGATCGCGCCGAACACCATGCCGAGCGCGAGGAACACCGGCGTGATCACGACGACGCCGGGATTGCGGAACACCCCGCCGCGCATCCCGGGCGCGCGCGGGCGCGGCGGCGGCTCGGCGCCGCGCTGCGCCGCGAGCGCCAGGCAGCCGGCCAGCGTGCAGGCGGCCGCCGCGCCGAGGCCCGCCGCCGGATGCACGCCGGTGGCCAGCGCCGTGACGACCAGCGGTCCGGTGACGAAGATGCTCTCGTCCACGACGGACTCGAACGAGAACGCGGCGTGCAGCCGGGCGGGGGAGTCGCGCAGCACGTGCGACCAGCGGGCCCGCACCCAGGCGCCCAGCGACACCTGCGTCAGCCCGGCCGCCGCCGCGGCGGGGAACAGCGTCCACACCGGCAGCCCGGCCAGCGCGAAGGCGATGAGCACGGCGAAGCTCGCGATGTTGGCCGCCACCAGCGGGACCAGGACGCGGCGCTGCCCGTACCGGTCGGCGTACCGGGCGCTGAGCGGGGCGCCGACCGCGTAGGAGAGGGAGAGGGTCGCGGTCACGGATCCGGCGATACCGTACGATCCGGTAACCGCGGACACGAGAAGGACGATGCCGATCCCCACCATGGACATCGACATGCGGCCGACGAACCCGGCGGCGACGAACGGCCGGGCGCCGGGAACCGACAGCAGCTCCCGGTACGGGCCGGCCATCCGAGACTCCCCTCCCCACCGGGAGGAGGGGCGCCCCCGGCGCCCGTCGTTCGACTTCAGCCCCATGATCACGTTACCTGGGGGAAAGAAGTGCCAAGACGTGTAACTCACCCGTAGCGACACTCGTTGGGAAATGTTGTGGCTCCTCCATCAGCACCGCGCGCGGCCGCGGACGGGGCGCCGGACGCCCCCGCGCCGGCCGGGCGCCCGCCCCGGCAGAGGCCGCAGAAGAAGAAGCGCCAGGGCCGGCCGGTGCGCGCCGCCGGCCGGGACCCGGCGCCGGGCGGCCTGCGGCGGAGCCTGCCGCTGCTCATCGCGACCATCGCCGTGCTCGCGGTCGCCAGCACGTCCGCGGGGGTCTACGCGGCGCTGACCACGGACGACTCCACGCCGTCCGCCTCCTCCGGCGGGCCGCACGGCGACCCGCCGCCGAGCGCGGGCCCGGGCGACCCGGTGAAGGTCGTCGACGGCGGGCAGGTCGCCCCGCTGCGCCGCGTCGTCCCGCCGGACGTGCTCGCCGCCGAGCCCGGGTCCATCTCCGCCGCCAAGATCGCCAAGATCGCGAAGCTGACGAAGGTCCGCGACGTGGTCGCGGTCGCGGGCGGGGCCGTCCAGCTCCAGGGCCGGCAGGTGAACGCGTTCGCGGTCGACCCGTCCTCGTTCCGCTCCTGGACGCCGCCCGGCACCGCGAAGAAGACCGACCTGTGGGCGGCGCTCGCCGCCGACCGGTTCGTGGTCTCGCCGGAGGCCGCCGAGCAGCTGCAGCTGACCCGCGGCTACGAGTACCCGGTGGTCGGCCGGACGATCCCGAAGCTGACCATGGGCGGCTCCGGGGAGCTGGGCCTGCCCGGGATCAACATGCTGGTCAGCAAGAAGTCCGGGACGCAGATGGGCCTCGTGCCGAACGTCGCGCTGCTGGTGAACGCGCCCGGGGTGAGCCCCGCCAAGGTCGTCAGGGCGGTCCGCAAGATCCTCGGCGCGCACTCGAACGTGGTGAACCTGCACGACGCCAAGTACCAGTCGTCCGGTACCGGCGGGAAGGCGACCAGCTACCTCGACCTGTACAAGCAGGCCGCCACCGGTTGCCCGGGCCTGTCGTGGACGGTGCTCGCCGCGATCGGCCAGGTGGAGAGCGACCACGGACGCAACGCCGGGCGCTCCAGCGCCGGCGCGCTCGGCCCGATGCAGTTCATGCCGGCCACCTGGAAGGTCTACGGGGTGGACGGCGACCGGGACGGCAAGGCCGACATCATGAACCCTTACGACGCCATCCCGGGCGCGGCGAAGTACCTGTGCGCCAACGGCGCGGGCAAGGGCGGGCAGCAGCTGTACCAGGCGGTCTGGCACTACAACCACGCCGACTGGTACGTCCAGAAGGTGCTGAACCTCGCCAGGGCGTACGCGGCCCGCTACCGCTGACCGGTCGGCTCGGTCCTCATCGGGGAGGCCGTCCCCTCGGCGAGTTGCCGACGCGACGGCCCGGTGCTCCGCCCGTGGCGGGGCACCGGGAGCGGGCTGGTTGGATGGAGGGCATGACGTCCCATGACGCGTTGCTTCTGCTGTCCTTCGGGGGGCCGGAGGGGCCCGAGGACGTGATCCCGTTCCTGGAGAACGTCACCCGCGGCCGCGGCATCCCGCGCGAACGGCTGGAGAAGGTGGGGGAGCACTACCACCTGTTCGGCGGGGTCAGCCCGATCAACCGGCTGTGCCGCGAGCTGAAGGCCGCGATCGAGGCCGACTTCGCCGCCCACGGCGTGGACCTGCCGGTGTACTGGGGCAACCGGAACTGGACCCCGTACCTGGCCGACACCGTCCGGCAGATGAAGGACGACGGGATCCGGCATGCGGCGGCGTTCGTCACGTCCGCCTACAGCGGCTACTCCACCAACGACCAGTACCTGCAGGACATCGCGCGGGCGCGCGAGGAGGTCCCCGGCGCCCCGGAGATCGACAAGCTGCCCGTCTACTGGGACCGGCCCGGCTTCCTCGACCCGTTCACGGACGCGGCGCGGGACGCGCTCGGCCGGCTGCCGGACGGCGCGCGGCTGCTGTTCACCGCGCACAGCGTCCCGCTGTCCCAGCCGAACCGCGACCTGTACGTCGCCGAGTTGGAGCAGGCGGCCCGCACGGTCGCGGACCGGGCCGCCCCCGGGACGCCGTGGGACCTGGTCTACCAGAGCCGCAGCGGCCCGCCGTCGCAGCCGTGGCTGGAGCCGCAGATCACCGACCACCTGGAGAAGCTGGCCGGCGAGGGGGTCTGCGCGGTGGCGGCCGTGCCGGTCGGGTTCGTCTCCGACCACATGGAGGTCAAGTACGACCTCGACGTGGAGGCGGCCGGACGCGCCGCCGAGCTGGGCATCGCGTTCGTCCGGGCCGCGACGCCCGGCAGCGACCCGCGCTTCGCCGCCCTGCCCCGTCAGCTGATCGAGGAGAGCAAGTGAGCTTGCCGGAGGACCTGCTGGAGCTGGCCGCCGCGACCGCCCGGGAGGCGGGCCGGATGCTGGTCGACAAGCGTCCGGCCGGCGGCCCGGACGTGGTGCAGACCAAGTCGTCGCCGACCGACGTCGTCACCCAGATGGACCGCGCCGCCGAAGCGCTGATCATCGAGCGGATCCGGGCGGCCCGCCCGGACGACGCCTTCCTCGGCGAGGAGGGCGGCGAGCACGGCGGCGGCAGCGGCGTCCGGTGGGTGGTCGACCCGATCGACGGGACCGTCAACTACCTGTACGACCTGCCGGACTGGGCGGTCAGCATCGCCGCCGAGGTGGACGGCGTCGCGGTCGCGGGCGCGGTGGAGATGCCGCGGCGCGGCGAGTCGTACACGGCCTTCCGGGGCGGCGGGGCGCTGCTGCACACCGCGTCCGGGACCCGCGAGCTGCGGGTGACCGAGCGGGTGCCGCTGGGCCAGGCCCTGGTCGCGACGGGGTTCGGGTACGACGCCGGGCGGCGCGCCGCGCAGGCGCGGGTGCTCACCGGGGTGCTGCCGGCCGTCCGGGACATCCGGCGCGGCGGGTCGTGCTGTGTGGACCTGTGCTCGCTGGCCGCCGGGCGCCTCGACGCCTACTACGAGCGGGGCGTCCAGGCGTGGGACATCGGCGCCGGCGCGCTGATCGTGCAGGAGGCGGGCGGGCGCGTCGAGGGGCTGCACGGCGCCGCGCCGGGGCCGGAGCTGACCATGGCGGCCGGGCCGGGCACCTTCGAGGCGCTGCACGCGCTCCTGGCGCCCCTGGACCCCCTCAGGGACTAGCCGGGCGGCCGGGTGGACGAGAAGAGCCCGGGACCTGGGCGTCCCGGGCTCCGCGCGTCGGGCGTCTCAGTCGCAGCGGGGTGGTTCGACGCCGATGTCGTTGTTCGCTGCGATCCGGCGCAGTTCGTTGATCTCCTCCTGACGGATGTCCGCCAGGTAGGTGTCGCCTTCCGCGTGGGCGCTGCGCAGCGACGCGTACGCGTCGTCGAGCCGCTGCTTGATCGTGCGTGACAACTCGCCCATGGGCCTCCTCCCGGATCGTGCCCATGCCTACCCAGCCGTAGGCTGAAGGTAAACCTGTTCGCCAGTGCAATTTTCGCGGATCCTTACACCGCCAGTTAACGCGGCGGGGCGAACGCCACCTTGAACAGGTGTTTACGGGCGTCTTACGACTTCCGTGGCATATCTGGGACCACGGGGCGGACCGCGCCCCGACCGGAAGGGGACGCAGAGTGCGTGTTCTAGTCGTCGAGGACGAGCGGGTGCTCGCCGACGCGATCGCGACCGGCCTGCGCCGCGAGGCGCTCGCCGTGGACGTGGCCTACGACGGCGCCGGCGCACTGGAGCGCGCCCAGGTGAACGAGTACGACGTGATCGTCCTGGACCGCGACCTGCCGCGGGTGCACGGCGACGACGTGTGCAAGCAGCTGGTCGCGCAGCGCTATCCCGCGCGGATCATCATGCTGACCGCCGCCGGCGAGCTGGACGACCGCGTCGAGGGCCTGTCCATCGGCGCCGACGACTACCTGGCCAAGCCGTTCGCGTTCGCCGAGCTGATCGCCCGGGTGCGGGCGCTCGGCCGGCGCGCCGCGGCGCCGCTGCCGCCGGTGCTGGAGCGCGCCGGGATCGCGCTCGACCCGGCCCGCCGCGAGGTGACCCGCGACGCGCATCCGGTGGAGCTGACCCGCAAGGAGTTCGCGGTGCTGGAGGTGCTGCTCAGCGCGGACGGCGCCGTCGTCAGCTCCGAGCAGCTGCTGGAGAAGGCATGGGACGAGCACATCGACCCGTTCACCAACGTGGTCCGCGTCACCATGATGACCCTGCGCAAGAAGCTCGGCGACCCCCCGGTGATCGAGACCGTGCCCGGAGTGGGATACCGCCTGTGACGACCGAATCCGGACCCCAGGACCACGAGGCCGAGCAGGCCCCCGAGACCGACCAGATCGGGCAGGACGACCGGTCCGCGCGCCCCGGCCGGTGGCGGCGGCCCGGCCCGCAGCAGGTCCCCGGCCCCGAGCAGGGCGGCCGGGGCGTGTGGCGGGCCGAGGGCGGCGCCTCGTTCGGCGAGCTGAAGAAGCTGCCCGGCCGGATGAGCGTCCGCCTGCGGCTCACCCTGCTGTACGGGCTGCTGTTCTTCATGGCCGGCGCGCTGCTGCTGTTCGTGATGTCGGTGCTGGTCGCCAACATCCTCGGCAACGTCAAGGTCATCGGGCTCGGCTTCATCTCCGACGAGCAGGCGGTGGAGCTGCAGCACCAGTTCGTCGAGCAGACGATGAAGCAGCTCGTCGGCCGGTCGCTGATGGCGCTGGCCGGGGTCGGGGTGATCACCCTGGTGCTCGGCTGGTTCGTCGCCGACCGGGCGCTCAGCCCGCTGCAGCGGGTCACCGCGACGGCCCGCCGGCTGTCGGAGAGCACCCTGCACGAGCGGATCGCGCTGGAGGGCCCCGACGACGAGATCAAGGAGCTGGCCGACACCTTCGACGCGATGCTGGAGCGGCTCGGGCAGGCGTTCGACTCCCAGCGCCGGTTCGTCGCGAACGCCTCGCACGAACTGCGCACGCCGCTGGCGATCAACCGGACGCTGCTGGAGGTGGCGCTCGGCGACCCCGAGGCGTCCGACGACCTGCGCACCGTCGGCAGGACGCTGCTGGCCACCAACGCCCGGCACGAGCGGCTGATCGAGGGCCTGCTGCTGCTCGCCCGCAGCGAGCGGGAGCTGACCGACCGCACCCCCGTCGACCTCGCCGAGGTCGCCGCGACGGTGCTGGAGCACGCCGCGCGCCGCGACCACGACAACGACGTGGCCGTGCACCCGGAGCTGACGTCCGGGACGGCGCTGGGCGACCCGGTGCTGCTGGAGCACCTGGTGTCCAACCTCGTCGACAACGCGATCAAGCACAACGAGGCCGACGGCGGCGGGCTGTGGATCCGCACCGGGCTGCTCGACGGCTACGCCACCGTCCAGGTCGAGAACACCGGCCCGGTCGTGCCCGCCTACGAGGTCGAGCGGCTCTTCGAGCCGTTCCGGCGGCTGAACTCCGACCGCGTCGAGTCGGCCAAGGGCGCGGGCCTCGGGCTGTCGATCGTCCGCTCGGTGGTGCTGGCGCACCGCGGCGCCGTGTACGCGGTGCCGCGCCCGGGCGGCGGGCTGATCGTCACCGTCCGGCTCCAGCCGGGCTGAGAACCCCGGCCGCCGCTACTTCAGCGCGGCGGACGCCACCGTCGGATCGCCGTCGTAGTCCATCCCCAGGTTCACGTACTTGCCGCTGACCAGCGCGCCGCCGCCGTCGTAGACGAGCGGGACCAGCGCCATGTCGTCCAGCGCCGTCCTCTCGGCCCGCTTGTACAGGTCGGTGCGGGCGGACGCGGCGGACGTGCGGACCGCGTTGGAGATCAGGTCGTCGAAGCCCTGACTCTTCCAGCCGGACAGGTTGTAGTAGTCGTTCTTCGGGGTCGCGACGATGGTGCCGCCGAGCAGCGGCCACAGCATCGAGTAGGGCGCCGGGTAGTCGGGGCCCCACGCGAACAGGATCAGCCCGGACGCGTCGTCCGCCACGACGGTGCTGCGGAACTTGGTGAAGTCGGCGATCGGCGTCAGCTTCGTCTCGACGTTCCAGCCGAGCACCGACTTCAGCTGCTGGGCGACGGCCTCGGCCGCCGGCTGGTTCGTGGTGGACTGCTGGAGGTACAGCCGGACGGTCGTGCCCGGCCGCAGGCCGGCCTGCTGCGCGAGCTGCTTGGCCTTGGCCGGATCGGGCGCGTCGCAGGACGCGCAGGCGCCCGGCGCGCCGAAACCGGAGAGCGCGGGCGGGACGATCCCGTGCGCCGGCTGGTCGGCCGGCCCCCACACCGAGGCCAGCTGCCGCCGGTCCAGCGCGTAGGACACCGCGAGCCTGGCCTCCTTGGACGTCATCGGCCCGCGCGCGGTGATCGGGACGAGCATCCGGGTGAACGGCAGCGTCCTCGTGACCAGCCCGCTCGTCCCGCGCGCGGCGGTGAGGTCGGACCCGCGCAGCGACGCCCAGCCGGCCCTGCCCGCGGTGAACGCGGCGCGCCCCTGGGCCGCCGCCGCGGTGAGGTCGACCTCGACGCCGTCGAGCTTGGTCGCGCCGAAGGCCCACCGGTCGTTGCGGACGAGCACGACGCTCTTGCCCTTGCTGTACGTCTGGAGCTTGAACGGCCCGTTGCCGACGGGGTTCAGGTTGTAGGCCTGGTTGGCCGACGCCCCGGCCGAACGCGGGACGGGGGCGAAGACCGGGTCGGCGAGGCGGTCGGGGAAGTCGCAGCTCGGCGAGGTCAGCCGCACGGTCAGCCCGTCGCCGGTCGCCTGGACGCCGGACAGCGCGTCCGCCTTCCCCGTGGAGACCTCGGAGTACCCGGCGATGTCGGACATCAGGACCGGGCCCGCGCCGGTCGCGGTCGCGGCGCTGCGCGCCCAGCCGCGCGCGAACGCCGCCGCGTCGACCGGCTCGCCGTTGCTGAAGGTCGTCCCGCCCCGGATGGTGATCGTCCAGTTCGTGCAGGTGGCGTCCGGTTTGATGGCGGTGGCGAGCCGGTTGTGCCGCGTGCCGTCGGTCCCGGTCTCGGTGAGCCCGGTGAACAGCTGCTTGCCAAGGAACCGCTCGGTGCCGCTGAAGCTGTGCGACGGGTCGATCGCGCCCTGGTCGGTGCTGACGTCCGACACCGACATCCGCAACGTCCCGCCGACCTGTCCGACGGGCGGCTCCGGATCGTTGTCGCCGCCGCCGTTCATGTTGACGACGATCACGGTGGCGATGACCGCGAGCGCGACGAAGGCGGCGCCGCCCGCGCCGGCGAGGACGCCGATCCGCCTGCGCGACCCGGGGCGGGGCGGCTTCGTCATGTCGACCCCGGGCGCGGGCGGGGCCTGCGGTCCGGACGGCCAGGTCGACGGCCCGGCGTAGGCGGACGGCCCCGACCACGGCCCGCCCGGCGCCTGCGGGCCCGGCATCGGGACGCCCTGCGGCATGGGCGCCGGCGGGGGCGGCTGCGGGACGGGCCCCTGAGGTGCCGGCGCGAAGCGCGGATGCGAGTCGTGCGGCCCGGGCGTCAGCGGCTGCCGGACGCTCAGCGGCGACAGCGCCGCCTGGAGCCGCGCCGAGTCCGCCGCGGCCGTCTCGGCGCCCCGGCTCAGCATCTCGTCGGCCCGGTCGCCGGCCCCGCCGCCGGGCTTCGGCGGGTTGCCCGCCAGCGTCAGCAGCATCGCCAGGACCTGCTGCGAGGCCGGCCGCAGCGCCGGGTCCTTGCTGAGGCAGCCCGCCACGACGCCGCGCAGCGGCTCGGGCATCATGCCGAGGTCCGGCGCCAGGTTCAGGATGCGGTGCATCACCGCCGGGATGGAGTCCTGCCCGAAGGCGGGACGGCCGGTCGCGGCGAACGCCATCGTGGCGCCCCAGGCGAACACGTCGGCCGCCGGGCCGACCGGCGCCCCGGAGATCTGCTCGGGCGCCATGTAGGCGGGCGTGCCGACGGCCGTGCTGGACAGCGTGCCCGTCGCGTCCAGCGCCCGGGCGATGCCGAAGTCGATGACCCGCGGGCCGTCCTCGGCGAGCAGCACGTTCGCCGGCTTGAAGTCGCGGTGCACGATCCCGGCCTGGTGGATGGCGGCCAGCGCGGTCATCGTGCCGATCGCGAGCCGGTCCAGGTCCGCGCCGCGCCGCGGGCCGCCCCCGGCCAGCGCCGCCGACAGCGACGGGCCGTCGATGTACTCGCTGACGATGTAGGGCCGGTCGCCCTCGACGTCGGAGTCCAGGATGCGGGCGGTGCAGAACGCCGAGACGCGCTGCGCCACCGCGACCTCGGCGGCGAACCGCGACCGGGCCTTCGGGTCGGCGCTGAAGCGCGCGTGCAGCAGCTTCACCGCGACCCGGTGGCCCGGCTCGTCCTCGGCGAGGTAGACCGCGCCCTGCCCGCCCTCGCCGAGCAGGCCCGTCAGCCGGTAGCCGCCCAGGCGCTCCGGATCGCCCGGACGGAGCGGGCGGATGTCGGCCATGTCAGTTGTGCACGATCCCGGACGCCGACGCGGTCGGGTCGCTGCGGTTCTCGCGCCACTCCCACCGCATGGTGCTGCCGCCGGGGGCCACGAAGCGGACGTACCCCGGCGCGCAGTTCGCCGTCTGCTGCCCGGCCATGGGCGTCTCCTGGTACTCGACCATGCTGCTGCTCTCGTCGCCCGACAGCAGGGACAGCTTGGTGTAGCAGGTGGGCTGCACGCCGCTGTAGTCGTAGGTCGCGGTGCCGTAGGTGTACACCAGCGCGAACTTCGCCGTGAAGTTCTGGTGGCCGGAGGGGGCGCCCGGCTGGTAGCCGGTGCCGTCCCAGACGCCGACCAGCCCGCCCTTGCCCGTGGTGGTCGGGGTCTCGTCGTCGGTCGGCGGCGTGTAGACCGAGGTCGCCGTCGGGCGGGGGCCGGCGTCGTCGCCGCTGTTGGCCGCGATGACGACGAGCACCACGACCCCGATGAGCACGATCAGCGCCAGCACGCCGCAGCCGATCGCGATGGCCGGCCCCGGCGAGCTCGACTTGCGGGGCGGCGGCCCGTACGTCGGCGGGGGCGGCGGCTGCATCGGGGGCTGCTGCATGGGGGGCCGCTGCCCCATCGGCATGTTCGGCGGCGGGGGCTGCATGCCGCCCTGGTACATCGGCATGGGCGGCGGCGTGATCGGCTGCGGGGGCGGCGTCGTCGGCCCGCCCATGCCGCCCTGCATCCCGCCGCCCTGCATGCCGCCCTGGTGCAGCGGCATCGGCGGCGGGGTGATCTGCTGCTGCGGCGGCTGCGGACGCGGCGCGGGCGGCACCCGCGGCGGCGCCGGCATCTGCGCGGCGATCCGGGTGCCCTGGTTGAGCAGGTCCTCCTGCCCGGCGGCCGGGTTCGCGGGCGCGGCGCCGACGGCGCCGAGCAGGTTCAGCAGCAGCTGCGGCGCGGGCGGGCGCAGCCCCGCGTCCTTGGACAGGCAGCGCGCGACCAGGTCGCGCACCGGCCCCGGCGGCAGCGCCGAGAGGTCCGGGTCCTCGTTGAGGATGCGGTTGATGATGACCGGCAGCGTGTCGGCCTCGAACGGCGACTGCCCGGTGGCCGCGAACACCATCGTCGCGCCCCAGGCGAAGATGTCCACCGCGGGCGTCAGCGGCGCGCCGGTCAGCTGCTCGGGCGCCAGGTAGCCGGGCGTGCCGACCACCATGCCGGTCGCGGTGACGGCGCTCTCCTGCGAGTTGACCGTCCGGGCGATGCCGAAGTCGACCACGCGCGGGCCGTCGGAGGCCAGCATCACGTTGTTGGGCTTGAAGTCGCGGTGCACGATCCCGGCCTCGTGGATGGCCGCGAGGGCCGTCACGGTGCCGATCGCCAGCCGCTCCAGCTCGGCGGCGCCGAGCGGGCCGTTGTGCGCGACCACGTCGTGCAGCGACGGGCCGTCGATGAACTCGCTGACGACGTACGGCTGGTCGCCGTGCACGTCGGCCTCGAGCACCCGCGCGGTGCAGAACGGCTCCACCTTCTGGGCCGCCGCCACCTCCCGGGTGAACCGGGCGCGCGCCGCCGGGTCGTTGGCCATCTGCGCGTGCAGCAGCTTGACGGCGACGTACTCGCCGCCCGGCGCCCGCCCGAGGAAGACCGCGCCCTGCCCTCCGGCGCCGAGCCGGCCGACGACCTCGAACTGACCCAGCGCCCTGGGATCGCCCGGCTCCAGCGGAGCGGCATCCGGCATCTGATCCTCCAGTGACCCGCAGTGATGTCCCGCGACATGATGCGCCCGGGCCCGTCCGAGGCCGCGGTTCCCCGCGGGACCCGGGCTCGCGCCGGCGGACCCGCGCGGGCTCGTCCCCCGGCCTCAGGCGGGCACGATATCGCGTTAGTTCAGACGTTTCACCGAAGCTTCTGGTTCAGCGGCCGACCAGCCGGTTCGGGCCGTCCCGCGCGCCGCGGCCCGGTCGGCGCGCGCAACGCTCCCGGGACCGATATGATCCCGGCCGCCGCGGGTACCCCCCGGCGGGCGCCGCCGGCCCTTCGGGAGCACGCCGGAGCGCCGGCCGGACGTGTGAGGGACGACACATCGCGAGGATGGGAGACGGGTGAGCGGTGTCACCCGTGGGACCGGTCGCGCCTCGTGTGTCACAGCTCACCAAACGTGACAGAATTTCCCGCCCGGATCGGGCACAAGAACGGTCCCCCGAGCGTTAGTTCCGCGCGACGGGGCGCATAAAGCACTGAGGGGGATGGAGATAGAAGATGGCGACCGACTACGACAGCCCACGCAAGACAGACGACGACCTGAGCGAGGACAGCCTCCAGGAGCTCCAGGCCCGGCGCGCCGACAAGGCCGCGAGCATCATCGACGAGGATCTGGACGCCGGTGAGGTCGCCGAGCTGCCCGGCGCGGACCTGTCCAACGAGGAACTGACCTTCCGGGTGGTCCCCCGGCAGGCCGACGAGTTCACCTGCACCCGCTGCTTCCTGGTGCACCACCGCAGCCAGCTGGCCACCGAGAAGAACGGCCAGCCGGTCTGCCGCGAGTGCGCGGCCTGAGTGCCTCGGCATGGCGGGTGACCTCGAAAGACGCCGCGACGATGTGGAGCCGGCGCACGACGGCGGCTCCACCGAGCTCGGCGAGCTGATCGGCAGGCTCGCCGGCGACGACGAGATGGACCGCGAGACCCGCGGGCGGCTGCTCGGCCGGCTGGCCCGGCTGCTGGGCCAGGGGGCCCGCCGGGCCGGCGCCGCGGGGATCGCGCGCGGCCGCCTGCTCGCCGACCTGCTGGTCGAGGCGGCCCCGCACATCCCGATCCGCGATCTGGAGACGCTGAGCCGCCACCACCACGGGCTGGCGGGGGAGGACCTCGCCGACAGCGTGGTCCGGGTGGCGGGCCACGCCACCACCGGGGTCGGCGCGGCCGGCGGCGCGCTGGCCGCGGTGGAGTTCGCCGCTCCGCCGCTGCTGCTGACGGCCCCCGCCCAGATCGCCGCGGAGACCCTGGTGGTCGCGGCGATCGAGGTGAAGATGATCGCGGAGCTGCACGAGGTGTACGGGGTGCGCGTGCAGGGGACGGGCACCGCGCGCGGTGCGGCGTTCGTCACCGCGTGGGCCCGCCAGCGGGGCGTCAACCCGCTGGAGGGCGGCACGTTCACCAGCGCGCTCGGCTCGGCGGCGAAGGCGACGCTCCGAAAACGGATGATGCGGACGTTCGGCCGCCACATGACGACGATGGGACCGCTGCTGACCGGCGCCGCCGCGGGCGCCGCGCTCAACCGGGCCGCGACGCGGGCGCTGGCGGCCAAGGTCCGGCAGGACCTGCGCGGCACCGCGCCCTCCCCGCCCCCGCTCCCGGGCGGTCCTCCCCCCTGATTCCTCGCGACCGCGGGCCAGGGGCCCGCTCACGGCGGCCCGGCCCCTGACCGCGCCGCACTCCATCCCGCGCCCGAACGGCGTCGTGGCCGGTCCCGGACGAGCCGGGACCGGCCACGACGCCGTTCAGGCCCTCGACCGGGCCGCGTGATCAGACCGCCGGGCTAGGCGTCCACCTTCAGGTGGGACGGCAGCTCGCCGGTGCCCTTGTGCCACTGGTGGACCGCGGCCCGGGTGGCCACCAGCCGCGCGATCTCCACGCCGACGCCCACCACCACGGCCCAGCCGATCGCCTCCGCCAGCGCCACGTCCGGCGACTCGGGATTGGTCGGCGGCTCCTTGCCGGTGGTCTTCTTCCACACGAGCGTGATCGCCTTCTTCGTGACGAAGCCGCTCGCGAAGGCCGCGGCGCCGGCCATCACCCGATAGCCGATGTCGCCTTTGTCCGCCATCATCGTCCTCCAGTCGTCCTGTCGCCCCCGACGCTACCGGAACGCCCCGCTCCGGGCGGGAAAGGCCGCAGCGTCGGCGCGGGCGGGTGGCCTCCGGGCGGGGCCGATGTCAATACCATTGGGCCATGACAGAGCAGCCGCGTACGCCGAGCGTCCCTTCCAAGCCCTCCCTGGACGGCCTGGAGGACAAGTGGGTACGCGCCTGGGAGGACACCGGCGTCTATCGCTTCGACCGCACCCGGCCGCGCGGCGAGGTCTACTCGATCGACACTCCGCCGCCCACCGTGAGCGGGTCCCTCCACGTCGGCCACGTCTTCTCCTACACCCACACCGACACCGTCGCCCGGTTCCACCGCATGCGCGGTCGCGCGGTCTTCTACCCGATGGGCTGGGACGATAACGGGCTGCCCACCGAGCGGCGCGTGCAGAACCACTTCGGCGTGCGGTGCGACCCGTCGCTGCCCTACGATCCTGATTTCGAGCCGCTCGCACAGCGTGCTCCCCACGCACGTGGGGGTGGTCCACGCCAGCAGCCGGTCTCGCGGCGCAACTTCATCGAGCTGTGCGAGCGGCTCACCGAGGTCGACGAGAAGGCGTTCGAGGAGATGTGGCGGACCGTCGGCCTGTCGGTCGACTGGACCCACCTCTACACCACGATCGGCGACGTGTCCCGGACGGCGTCGCAGCGCGCGTTCCTGCGGAACCTGACGCGCGGCGAGGCGTACGTGTCGGAGGCGCCGACGCTGTGGGACGTGACGTTCCGCACGGCGGTCGCGCAGGCCGAGCTGGAGGACCGCGAGCAGCCGGGCGCGTTCCACCGGATCCGCTTCCACGGCGGCGAGCGGCCCGTCTACATCGAGACGACGCGTCCGGAGCTGCTGCCCGCGTGCGTCGCGCTGGTCGCGCACCCCGACGACGAGCGGTACCGGGAGCTGTTCGGCACGACGGTCCGCACGCCGCTGTTCGGCGTCGAGGTCCCGGTGCTGGCGCACCGGCTCGCCGAGCCCGACAAGGGGTCGGGCATCGCGATGATCTGCACGTTCGGCGACGTCACGGACGTCACCTGGTGGCGCGAGCTGGACCTGCCGACCCGCGCGGTGATCGGCTGGGACGGCCGGCTCGCTGCCGAGCCGCCCGCCGGCGTGCCGGCGGAGCCGTACGCGGAGCTGGCCGGTAAGACGGTGTTCTCCGCCAAGGAACGCGTCGTCGAGATGCTGCGCGAGTCCGGCGACCTCGACGGCGAGCCCCGCAAGATCAGCCGGCCGGTGAAGTTCTACGAGAAGGGCAGCAAGCCGCTCGAGATCGTCACGACCCGGCAGTGGTACATCCGCAACGGCGGCCGCGACGCCGCGACCCGCGCCGAGCTGCTCGCGCGCGGCGCGGAGCTGAACTGGCACCCGCCCTACATGAAGGCCCGCTACGAGAACTGGGTCGAGGGCCTCAACGGCGACTGGCTGATCTCCCGGCAGCGGTTCTTCGGCGTGCCGATCCCGGTCTGGTACCCGCTGGACGGCTCTGGAGAGCCGCGCTACGACGACCCGATCACCCCGCCGGAGGACGCGCTGCCCGTCGACCCGTCCTCGGACGTCCCGCCGGGCTACACCGAGGACCAGCGCGGCAAGCCGGACGGCTTCATCGGCGACCCGGACGTCATGGACACCTGGGCCACGTCGTCGCTGACGCCGCAGATCGCGGGCGGCTGGGAGCGCGACGCCGACCTGTTCTCCCGGGTGTTCCCCTACGACCTGCGGCCGCAGGCGCACGACATCATCCGGACGTGGCTGTTCTCCACGGTCGTCCGGGCGCACCTGGAGCACGGGTCGCTGCCGTGGACCGACACCGCGCTGTCGGGCTGGATCCTCGACCCGGACCGCAAGAAGATGTCGAAGTCCAAGGGCAACGTGGTCACCCCGATCGACCTGCTGCGCGAATACGGCTCGGACGCCGTCCGGTACTGGGCGGCGAGCGGCCGGCCGGGCACCGACACCGCGTTCGACACCGGCCAGATCAAGGTCGGCCGGCGGCTCGCCATCAAGGTCCTCAACGCGTCCAAGTTCGTGCTGGGGCTCGGCGAGGTCGAGGCGGACGCGGCGGTGAGCGAGCCGCTGGACCGGGCGATGCTGGCCGCGCTGTCCAAGGTCGTCGAGGACGCCACGGAGGCGTTCGAGGGCTACGACTACACGCGCGCCCTGGAGCGCACGGAGCGGTTCTTCTGGGAGTTCTGCGACGACTACCTGGAGCTGGTCAAGGCCCGCGCGTACGGGGACGGCCCGGAGGCGCAGTCGGCGCGCGCGGCGCTGCGGGCGGCGCTGTCGGTGCTGCTGCGGCTTTTCGCGCCGGTCCTGCCGTTCGTGACCGAGGAGGTCTGGTCGTGGTGGCGGAAGGGCTCGGTGCACGCCGCGTCCTGGCCGCTGCCGGCCGAGCTGCCCGCGGGCGGCGACCCGGCGGTGCTCGCCGCCACCGGCGAGGCGCTGCGGCAGGTCCGCAAGGCCAAGTCGGAGGCGAGGGCGTCGATGCGCGCGGACGTGTCCCGGGCCGTGGTGCGCGGCGCGGAGGCCGGACGGATCGCGCGGCCGGATCTGGCCGCCGCCGGACGGATCGCCGAGCTGACGCTGGAGAGCGCCCCCGCCGGGCTGACGGTGGACGTGACGCTGGCGCCCGCCGGCTGAGTCCCGCGGCCGTCCCGGGAGGTCAGCCGGGGCGGTCGCAGCCGGGGTCGGTGTGCCCGGCGGCCTTCAGCGCGCCGCCGAGCACGCGGACGGCCAGGTCGCGGACGTCCTCGCGGCTGAGGTCGCCGCCCTCCAGCCAGGACGCGGTCGCGCCCTCGACGAACGACAGCCAGCCCTCCAGCGCCACGCGCAGCGCGGGCCGCGGCGTGGGGGAGCCGATCAGCCCGGCGGACATCGCGGCCAGCAGCCGCTTGCGCGAGGCGCGGTGCAGTTCCAGCACCTCGGCGTCCACGCCGACGCCGCCGCTGGTGATCGTCTGGAACGCCGAGCGGTGCGTGCCGGCCCACCACAGGAACCCGTCGAGGGTGCGGATCAGCCGGTCGGCGGGGGAGTGCCCGCCGAACTCCTCGGCCAGCGCGTTCAGCGCCTGCGCGGCCGCGCCGATCACGGCCAGGAACAGCCCGCGCTTGCTGCCGAAGTAGTAATAGATCAGGCCCTTGGCCACTCCGGCCTCGGCCGCGATGTCGTCGATGGACAGCGCGTCGTACGGGCGGTCGGCGAACAGCCTGGACGCGGCGTCGAGGATCGCGGCCCGGCGCGCGCCTCCCTCCCGCGCCGTGCCGCCGGAGGCGGCGTGCGGGCCGTCCGGCCGGGTTCCGGCTGTCATCGCGCCCCCTCTTGACTTTCATTCAACCCCGTCATCATATTAGATCCCAAGTCTAATTGGGTGGGTGGCGATGGACGTGATGCCGCGCGGCGAGGCCGCGGCGAAAACCGCGCAGGTGCAGGTGAAGCACCGGCGCGTGAAGGCGGACGGGGTGAAGCTCGCCGTCCGCGAACGGGGGCCGAGGACGGCCCCGACGGTCGTGCTCGTGCACGGCTACCCCGACAGCGCGGTCGTCTGGGAGCCGATAGCGGATCTCCTCGCCGAGGACTTCCATGTCGTGACCTACGACGTGCGCGGTGCCGGAGGCTCGTCCCGGCCGCGCCGGAGCAAGGCCTACGCCATGGAGAACCTCGCCGCCGACCTGCGCGCGGTGATCGACGCGGTGTCGCCCGGCCGCCCCGTCCACCTGGTCGGCCACGACTGGGGTTCGGTGCAGGGCTGGGGCGCGGTCACCGGCGACGCCGTCGCTGGACGCGTCGCCTCGTTCACCTCGATCTCCGGACCGTGCATCGAGCACTTCGGGCAGTGGGTGCGCGACCGGCTGCGGCGCCCGACGCCCCGCAACGTCCTGCAACTGGCCGGCCAGTTCGCCCGTTCCTGGTACCTGATGTTCGGAGCGATCCCAGGGATCCCCCAAATCGCCTGGCGTCTCGGGGGCGCCAGGATCTTCCCGGTCGTGATCGAGCGGATGGAGGGCATCGAGGGCTGGCACGGCGACACGTTCCAGAAGGACGCGCTGTGCGGGATGAAGCTCTACCGCGCCAACGCCGTCCGCTTCCTGCGTCCCGGTTCCATGGCGACGACGGACGTTCCGGTGCAGGTCATCGCGGCGACGCGGGACGCGTTCGTCTCGCCGCACCAGTCCAAGGACCTCACCCGGTACGTCGACCGGCTCTGGCGGCGGGAGATCCCGGTCGGTCACTGGGGCGCCGTCCGCAAGGAGCCCGCGCAGGTCGCGGCGTGGATCGCCGAGTTCGCCCGGCACATCGAGGGCGGTGCCGAGACGAACGGGCTGCGGAGCGCGCAGGTGCCCGTCCAGGGCGAGGTCGTGGCGGCGGGGGAGTGACGGCATGAGCGAGATCGACGAGCGGCACCCCGCCATCACCCCGCGCCGGGTGAAGTTCGACTGGGCGGACACGCCGCTGCACTGGATCCCCGGCGAGCCGGTCGCCACCCACTTCATCAACGTGCTGCACCTGCTCCTGCCCGCCGGCGAACGGTGGTTCGTCCACGTCTACAAGCAGACGCTGCCCCTGGTCGAGGACGACGAGCGCCTCTACCGGGAGGTCAAGGGCTTCATGGGCCAGGAGGCGGTGCACGCCTACTCCCACCAGGGCGTCCTGGACCGGCAGATGCTCGCGCAGGGCCTCGACCCGCGTCCGCTGACCGGCCGGATCGAGTGGCTGTTCAAGCGGATCCTCGGCGACCGCTGCCCGGTGCCGCTCGTCCCGCGCCGCCGGTGGCTGGTCTTCCGGATCGGGATCATCGCCGCGATCGAGCACTACACGGCCGCGCTCGGCCAGTGGATCCTGGACGCCCGCGCTCTGGACGACGCCGGCGCCGACCCGACGATGATGGACCTGCTGCGCTGGCACGGCGCCGAAGAGGTCGAGCACCGGTCCGTGGCGTTCGATGTGTACCAGCACGTCGCCGGACGGTACTGGCTGCGGTTCATCGCGTTCTTCATCGGCGTGCTGGCGATGCCGCTGATGGTGTACGTGGGCGCCGCGTACCTGTGCCGCGCCGACCCGGCGCTGAAGGGCGTCCGGCCGCGGATCCGCGACTACCGGCGGGCGGTGCGGCGCGGGCTGTTCCCCAGCAACCGGTTCATGGTCGCCGCCGCGCGCGCCTACCTGCGGCGCGACTACCACCCGTCCGCCGAATGCTCCACCCAGCGCGCCCTGGACTACCTGGCGGTCTCCCCGGCGGCGCGCGCCGCGGGCTACGCGGGACGGCCGGGGACGTGAGCCGCGGCGGGCCCGGACGCCGTAAATCCGCGCCACGCCGGCCGGGCCCGCCGCACCCTTCCCGCCTGCCGCCGGGACTCAGAACGCGCAGGGCAGATGCTTGATCCCGTTGATGAAGCTGGAGAACAGCCGGTCCGGCTCGCCCGTCGCGCGGATGTGCGGCACCCGGGTGAACAGCTCCCGGTACATCACCGTGATCTCGCGCCGGGCGAGGTTCGCGCCGAGGCAGAAGTGCGGCCCGGGCCCGCCGAACCCGACGTGCGGGTTCGGCGAGCGGGTGATGTCGAACGCGTCGGGGTTCTCGAAGACCGTCCCGTCCCGGTTGGCGGAGTTGTAGAAGAGCAGGACCTTGTCGCCCGCCTTGTACTCGTGGCCGTTCATCACGTGGTCGCGGGTCAGCGTCCGGCGGAACTGGATGACCGGCGTCGCCAGCCGGACGATCTCCTCGACCGCGCCCGGGATGTGCGCGTCGAAGTCCTCCAGCAGCAGGGCGCGCTGCTCGGGGTTGTCGGTGAGCAGCTTCAGCCCGTGCGACATGGCGTTGCGGGTCGTCTCGTTGCCGGCCACCACCAGCAGGATGAAGAACGAGCCGATCTCCTGGTCGGTCAGCGACTCGCCGTCCACGTTCGCCGCGATCAGCGCCGACACGAGGTCGTCGCCGGGGTTCCGGCGGCGCTGCCGGGCCAGCTTCATCGCCAGGTGGTTCAGCTCGTACCCGGCCGCCAGCACCTTGAGCAGCCCGTACAGCGCGCCCATCCGGGTGATGCCGTCGCGGGTGTAGTCCTTGCCGCCGGTGTACTCGGGGTCGCCGAGGCCCAGGATGAGGTTCGTCCGGTCGTACACCATCGGGCGGACGTGCTCGGGGATGCCCATCATGTCGCAGATGACCTGGAGCGGGAGCCGCGCGGCGACGTCGGTGACGAAGTCGGCGGACCCCTTGGCGACCAGCTCGTCCACGATCCGGGTGGCGCTCCTCTGGAGGTCGTCCTCCATCTTCTCCAGGACGCGCGGGGTGAACGCCCGCGACACGATCCGGCGGATCTTGGCGTGCCGCGGGTCGTCCATGTTGATCATCGAGCCGAAGTAGCGGGCCAGGAAGCGCGGCAGGTCCGCGATGCTGTTGGAGCACGGCTCGCTGCTGAAGATCTGCGGCGACCGGCTGGCCTCGACCACGTCGGCGTGCCTGGCCAGCGCGTAGAAGCCGGCGCCCGCCCTGACGAACGGCAGCTTCAGCTCCGGGAAGAACGCCGGATGGTCCAGCTCCCGCAGGCGGGCGAAGGCCGCGAGCCGCCGGTCCGGGGGCTCGGCCCAGAACTCCAGCGAGGACAGATTGCCGTCGATCGTGTCCCGTGCCGCGGTCGTCACAACCGCTCACCGCCTTCGGCGCCGTGTCCAGAATCAGGTTCGGTTTCTATCGAAGCGGCGTTCCCCGGGCATCGTCAAGGCGCCCCGGGCGATTCAGGCCGCCGGCGCCACGATCCTCCGGTGCAGGACCGCGCGCTCGACGGCCGTCCACGTGCCGGACGCCAGCAGGTACAGCCCGGCGGCCAGCGGCATGAACACCGCGAACACCACCGTCCCGAACGGCGCGACCCGGGCCAGGACGCCCGCCGCCCCCGCCGGAGCCGTCCCTGCCGAAGCCGTCGCAGCCGTCCGCCGCGACGACCACACCGCCAGCGCCGCCAGCAGCGCGAGCAGCCCGAGGAACACCAGCGACGGCGGAGCGAACAGCCCGCCGCCGACCAGCCCGATCCAGTTCTGCCCCAGCGGCGCCCCCAGCAACGTGTGCGCGAGCAGCGCGTTCTGGTGCCCCGCCACCGTCGCCGACCGGAACAGCCGGTACATCACCATGAAGAAGGGCACCTGCGCGAACATGGGCAGGCACCCCGTCAGTGGTGTCGCCCCCTCGGCCTCATAGAGTGCGGCCGTTTCCCGCTTGAGCCGCTCGGGGTTCTTCTTGTGGCGCTGTTGCAGGTCGCGGACCTTGGGGAGCAGCCGCGCCCGCGTCCGCTCTCCCCTGGCGGCCGCGACGGCGAGCGGCAGCATCGCCAGCCGCACCAGGAGCGTGAACACGATGATCGCCGTGGCCGCGGCCATCGGCCCGGCGACCGGGTGAATACCGTCGGCCAACCCCGTGACCAGGGCGTACGCGATCGGAACAGGAGCATCGAGCAGGAACATGACAGCCTTCCGGTAAGAGGAGATCGATGGCGTGCCGGCCGCGCTCAGGCGGCCGCGATCTCCGCTCCCGGTGCTCGCGGGCGGGGGCGTCCCGCCGCGTCCGGATCGCGCTGCGGCAGGAAGGCCGTCCGCAGCGTCCGTTCCCGCAAGGTCGTCCGCACCCGCGCCAGTGTGGCCCGATGCCCGCGGCGCGCCGCGTGGACGCGCAGCGCCGCCAGCACGAGAATTCCCGCCACGGTGAACGTCGCCAGCGTCAGCAGCGCCGGCTGCCCCGGCGCCGTCGCGGCCCATTCGGCCACGGCGAGCACCCGCAACAGCGCGGCGATCACCAGCGACCAGACCATGGAACGGACCTTCCTGACCTCACGGACGTCCATAGTCTCTCACTCGTCCGGATTGTCCGGCGCTGGCCGTAGTGAAGATGGCGGGCGCCGCGGCGTTTCAGGGACGGGCCGGCGCGCACGTCCCGGTAGTGTCGGGTGGCTTCTCGGCGGGACCGCCGGAATGCTCCCGAAGGCGAGGTGGGACCGTTGGGCAAGGTCGACGTACTGATCAAGCGGCTCGATCCGGAGCTGCCCCTGCCGCAGTACGCGCACGCGGGCGACGCCGGCGCCGACCTGGTCGCCGCCGAGGACGTCGAGCTGGCGCCGGGGGAGCGCGCCGTGGTGCCCACGGGCATGGCGATCGCGCTGCCCGACGGCTACGCCGCTTTCATTCACCCCCGGTCCGGTTTGGGCGCTAGGTTGGGGGTGACCATAGTCAACGCACCCGGTACGGTCGACGCCGGCTATCGGGGTGAGATCAAGGTGACCCTGCTGAACACCGACCGCCGCGCCGCGGTGCGGTTGCGGCGCGGCGACCGCATCGCGCAGATGGTCGTGCAGCGGGTGGAGCAGGCTGTGTTCCACGAGGTCGCCGACCTTCCCGGATCGGCACGCGGAACCGGCGGATTCGGCTCCACGGGCGGGTTCGTCGATAATGAGCACAGTCGAGAAGGAGCGTGAGTCGTGGCTTTTGGACGTCGCCGGCAGGCCGAGGAGCCCGCGGAGGAGACCGAGGTGACCGAGGAGTCGGCGGAGGCCGCCGGCGAGGACGCCGAGGAGGCCTCCGCCGCGGCGGGCCAGTCCGAGGGCGGGCCGTGGGACTCCGAGGACTCCTTCCCCGAACTGCAGCGCCTGGACTTCGGCTCCATGCAGGTGCCGATCGCGCCCGGGCTCGGGTTCCAGGTGAACTTCGAGGCCACCCAGGTCGACGATGAGGGCAACCCCCTCGACGGCCGGCCGGTCGCGGTGCTGGTGCAGTACGAGGAGAGCGCCATGCAGCTCCAGGTGTTCGCCGCGCCCAAGCGCAGCGGCATCTGGGACGACGTGCGGCGTGAGACCGCCAAGGACATCCAGGAGGAGGCGCAGGGGCAGACCCAGGAGGGCGAGGGCCCGTTCGGCCCCGAGCTGCTGGCGATGATCCCCGCCGCGCTGACCGAGGAGGTCCTCGCGGAGATGCCGCAGGAGGTCCGCGAGCAGATCCCGCAGGAGTTCGTCGAGCAGGGCTGGGCGCCGCAGATCATCCGCTTCCTCGGCGTGGACGGCCCCCGCTGGTTCCTGCAGGCCGTGGTGCAGGGCGCCGCGATCGAGGACGAGGAGCAGTGGCAGGTCCTGGAGGACGTGCTGCGCGGCGTCGTCGTCTTCCGCGGCGACGCGCCGATGCCGCCCCGCGACCTGCTCGAGCTGAAGATCCCCAAGGAGTTCAGCGAGGCCGGGGAGAACGGCGAGGAGGGCGGCGAGCAGAACTTCAACCCGTTCGAGCGCGGCCCCGAGATCACCGAGGTCCGCTGACCCCGGCCCGCCGCCCTTCCGGGCGACTCCGCCCGCCCGGCCGTGCGCCGCTTTTCGGACGCACGGCCCGGCGGGTTCGTGCGTCCGGCGGGCGTCCGCCCCCTTGCGCCCGGCGCCCATCGGGTGGTCAATCGGGGCATGTCGAAGAAGACGCGGAAACGCCGGGCCCGCAAGCGCGGAAAGCACAACAAGGGCAAGCGCCCCAACGCCCGGCACTGAACCGCCGCTCCGTTCAGGCCTCGATCATCACTGATCAGGCTTCGATCATCTCTGTTCAGGCTTCGATCATCTCTGTTCAAGCCTCGATCATCTCGAAGGGCATGGCGTGCCGGACGCCGACCGTGCGCCCGGCCGGCTCGACGAGGCCGGTGAGGAACGCGGCGGCGTCGAACCCCGCGCCGAGGTTGCCGAAGTACACCTCGTGCGCCAGCAGTGAGTCGATGCCGTCCTGGAGATGGCCGGTCACGTCGACGTAGTGCGTGGCCTGCGGCGATCCGCCGAACAGCGCGAACCGCACGCCCTGCCACGGCTCCAGATCGAGGTCGCGGAACACCCAGCGGTTCGCGGCGTCCCGGATCGCGTCCGCGACCGCGAGGCCGAGCACCCGGTGGTCGGCCATGTTGAACCCGCCGCCGCGGAAGGTCTCCCGGAAGTTCACCGACAGCACCACCTCGGGCCGGTGCCGCCGGATCGCCGCCGCGAGGACGCGCCGCAGCGGCAGCCCGTACTCCAGCACGCCGTCGTGCAGGTCGAGGAACTCGACGTTCCCGACGCCGACCCGGCGGGCCGCCTCGATCTGCTCCAGGGTGCGGACGCGGCGCACCTCGTCGGGGTCCATGCCGTCGATTCCCGCCTCGCCCCGGGTCGCCAGCACCTCCGTCACGGTCTTGCCCTGCGACGTCCACTTCGCGACCGCCGTCGAGCCGCCGTACTCCAGGTCGTCGGGGTGCGCGACGATCGCCAGCGCCCTGTCCCAGTCCTCGGGTACCGGTTCCATGACCCCATCCTGGCGGAGCGGGCGGCCTCCTAGGATCACCGGCATGACCTCCGTGCCGGAATCCGTGCGCCTCGCCGGTCTGGCAGACGCCGGGATCGCGGCGGACCCGGCCGCTGCGCCCCCGCCCGCCCTGGACGGGCCGCCCGAGGCCGCGCTGGCGCTGGCGCGCCTGCACCTGCGGGGCCGCGCCCGGTCCTGGCCGGACTGGCGGTCCGCCGGGCTGCCCGCCGCGGTCCGCATCGCCTGGCTGAGCGCCGAGCTCGCCGCGGGCCGCGCGAACGTCCGCGACGAGCCGGCCGGCGAACCGCTCTACCAGGCGGTGCACGCGCTCCGCGCGGCCGACGCCGCCGATCCGGAGTCGCTCGTCCGGGACCTCGCCTCGCGGCCCGACGCCGTCCTGCGCGCCGAGGCCGCCCGGCTCGTCCGGGACGCCCTGCACGCGGCCCTGCTGCCGCCCCGCACCGTCCGCGAGATCCTGGCGGGGCTCGCCGCCGACGTCCCGGAGGCGCTGCGCGAGCTGGCCGAACCGTGGGCGGCGCTCGACCCGCTGCCGCACGAGCGGGTCCGCCGGTACCTCGGCACCGGACCGGTGGACGTCGCGATCGACGTCGCCGCCCGGCACGGGCACCGGGACCTGCTCCGCGACACCGCCGCCGACCCGTCCCGGCCCCCGCGGCCGCGCCGCAGGGCGCTGGAGCTGCTCGGCGACCTCGCGGGCCGCGACGACATCGACGCCCTGCTCGCGACCGCCGCCCAGGACCCGCCGCTGCTCGCCGGCCCCGCCGTCACCTGCCTGCAGGGCCTGCACCGGCGCGGCCACTTCCCCGCCGGACGCCACGTTCCCGCGATCATCGCCTTGGCCCTCGCCGACCGGCGCGTCCCCGCCGACGACGTCGCCGCGGTCCTGTTCTCCTGCCGCCGCGACGCGTTGCGCGAGCTGACCGCGGCGGACGGCGGGTCCTGGCGCCGCCGGCTCGACCTGCTCGTCGCGCTCGACGCGCAGGGCGCGCCGGGGCTCGGCGTCGCGGACGCCGTCGCGCGGCCGGCCCGGGACGCCGCCGACCCCCGCCCGTTCCTGCGGGCGCTCCGCGAGCTGCGGGATCCGGCGGCGGAGGAGACCGTCCTCGCGCTGCTGCCCGTAGCGCCCCGCGAGGCCCTCGACGCGCTCGAAGCCGTCGGCGGCCCCCGGACGGCCGACGTGCTCTGGGCAGGGCTCGGCCTGGACGGCGGCGACGTCGCCCCGCACCTGTCCCCGTTCCGGCACCGCGCCCTGGAACTGCTGTGGCACCTGAACCGCGATCCCGGCCGGCGCCGCGCCCTGCTGGACCGGCTCGATCCCCGCGACCTGCCGCGCCGCGTCGCCGACGACCTCGGCGGGCCGGACCCCCGCGAACTGGCCGTGCTCCGCGCCGCCCCCGACCCGGGCGACCCCACCGGGGCGCTGCGCCGGCTCGCCCGCAACGGCGACGCCACCACCCTGCCCGCCATCGCCGACCTGCTGCTGCGCGTGGTGTCCGGCCTGGCCGCGTCGTGGACGCCGGGCGACCCCGGCCCGGAACCCGCCGTCCCGGACGACGTCGCGACCGCCGTCCGCGGCCTCGGCGAGCGGCTCTTCCGGCGCGGCGCCCTGCGCCCGCGCTGCCTGCTGGACGCCGACGAGCCGGGCACCGCCGGGAACGCCCTGCTCGCGAGCACCGTCCTCGACTTCCTCGACCGGCCGGGCCTCACCACCGCCGAGCAGGCGATCCTGCTCGGCGTCCTGCGCGGTGCCCCGTACCGGCGGACCAGGGCGCGCGTCCATCCGCTGCTCCGGCACCGCGACGGGCGCGTCCGAGGCCATGCGATCGCGCTGTTCTCCACCGATGCCGCGGGCGCCCGGGTGCTGTCGGCGAGCCTGGTCAGGCTGGTCTCGGCGGACGACCCGCCGACCGTCCGCCAGGCGCTGCGCGCCCTCGCCGAGGCGCACGCGACCTGGGCCGCCGCCGCGATCGCAGACTGCCTCGACCATCCCGACATGAGCGTCAAGAAGACCGCGGCGGAGGCCCTCGTGGCGGCGGGCGGCCCGAAGGCCGTCCCGAAGGCGCTGTTCTGGCTGGGCCGCCACGACAACCCCGGCCTGCGCGAACACCTCACGAAGGCGCTGCGGGCGGTGCTCGGCGACGCGGCCGCCGCCGTCGTCCTCGCGGCGGCGGACCAGGCCACCGACGACCGCACCCGCGCCCTCCTCCACGCCGCCCTGCCCGCCCTCGCCCCCGACCTCGGGCAGCGTCACCCCAGGTGGGACACCGAGGCCCACGGCAGGCTCCCCGAGAACACCGACGTCGCTGACGTTCGCGGCCTTGTGGAGCACGGCTGGGACGCCGCGATCGCTCGCCGCGTCCTCGACGCGCGGGCGCACGGCAAGGCGACCATCACCGGCTTGCGTCCGCTGCTGCCCCACTGGCTCGACCTCGCCGCGTCGGACCCGCGTGCGCTGCGACTCGTCGTGGACATCTGCGACCCGCCGTGGACGGCGACGGAGTTGGAGATCTTCGCGCGTTCCGCCGCGCTCCTCGTCGAGGCCCTGGTCGTCGACGCGGCACCTCCCGGAGGCGACGGCGCGCTCCCGGACGCAAGGCGGCTTCGGGAGCTGGTGACGGCGGTGGTGCCGCGGCTCGGGGCGGGGGAGAGGTACCGGATCGCCCAGCGGGTGCGGGCGCTGCCGCCGAGCACCGCGTCGATCGTCGTGCTGGGGCTGTGCGGGGCCGTGGTCACGAGGGACGACCTCGAACGGTCGCTCGCGGCGGCGCGGCACGGCACCGATCCGGCGGCGGAGGAGGAAGCCGTCCTGCGTGCCGCCTTCACACAGGAGGCGCTGGAAGGGACCGAGTCCGCACGCGAGGCGATCAGGCACGCGATCCGGGAGCCCGAAGCGCTCCGGCGGCTCCGCGACCGCGCGGACGAGCCCGCCCCGAACCTCGACGCGCTGATCGGGGTCTTCCCGGACGCTCCCGGCGAGGTGCGTCAGGCCCTGCTCGACTGGATGGAAGCGCTGCGGCCGCTCGGCACCCCGCCCCGGGCACCGGCGGAGACCCGCGAAGAGCCCGGCCCGAGGGCGCCCCGGCCCGACGGTCTCGACCAGCCGCCGTCCGCGGCGCAATGGCGGCGCCTGATGTCGATGCTGGACGGCGGCCCGGCCGACCAGCGGGCGCGGGCGGCCCGCGCGCTGCTCGACTGGCCGGGGCCCGAGGGCGGGCGCGCGGTCCTCCGGGCGTTCCTGGACGGACGGGACGGCGTGCCGGCCTCCTGGGAGCTGGCGCACGTCCTGGCGGACGAGCCCGAGATACCCGACGGCGACCGCTTCGTCCGCCTGGCGGCGCATCTCTACGGAGCGGATCTTGACCGGTTCGTCCCAGCCTTGATATCGCGCTGGGAGCAGGGCGACGCCAGGGCCCGCGAGGTGCTGCGGCAGGCCTCCGCCGACGCCATCGCCGGTATGATCGCCGAGCGGCTGGCGGACGGTGCGTGGGGGCTGCTCGAACTGATCGCCGGCCGGAAGACGACTCGTACGCCGGTGCTGGACCGGGCGGTACGGCGGCTCCGCGCCGAGGGGCGCGACGACCTGGCGGACCGGCTCGTCCTGACCGACGGCCCGCTGCGGCCCCCCGGCGCCGCCGAGGAGGACGCGACCACGCTGGCGGCGATGCGGCGGCACGAGCCGGCCGCGGCGCGGGAGCCGTCGCGGGAGCTGCTGTTCCGGCAGGCGACGGGCGGCGGCGCGAGGGAGGTGCGGCGCGCGCTCGCGCGCCTCGCCGAGCGCCGCGAGGACGGGCTGGAGGAACTGCTCGCCGAGCTGATCGGCCACCGCGAGACGAAGGTCAGGCTGCACGCGCACCGGGTGTCGCGCCGGGTGCTGGGCCGGGCGGCGTACCTGGACCAGACCGTCCGGCTGCTGGACGATCCCGAGCCGGAGGTCGTCCGCTCGGCCATCCGGACGCTCAGCCACGCGGTCTGGGAGCCCGCGATCCCCGGGCTGGTCGGCCTGCTCCTGCATCCGAACCCCCATGTCCGGCGGGCCGCCGGGGACGGGCTCGTCCGCTTCGGCGCGGTTGCGGTCCCGGCGCTCCGGCACGCCGCCGGGCGCGCTCGGCCCGACCTCAAATCCCGCTATACCGCCCCGTTGGCGCAGATCAACGCTTCCGAGGATGATGTTCATGGAGCATCGGAGGGGCGGCATTGAGCATCTATCTGGGAGTCACGCTGGTCGCGGCGGGCGCGCTGCTCGTGGTGGTGGGCGAGCTGACCGCCGGCGGCCGGATCGGGCGCAACCACTTCGCCGGCATCCGCACCCGGCAGAGCATGAGGGACGACGAGTCGTGGCTGACCGTGCACCGGGCCGCGCGCCCGTGGATGCTCGGCGCGGGCGTCGTCCTGGCCGTCGCGGGCGTGGTCGCGCTGGCGGTCCCGTCGCAGCTCGCGTCCTCGGTCTCGGCCGGGGTCGGGGCCGTTCTGACCGGCGTCCTGGCGCTGAAGGGGACCGCCGCAGGTCACGCCGCTCTGCGCCGTAGATAGCGCCGTCCGGGGGTGGGGTTTTGCCTACCCCGACCGGCGTGCTGGACCCATCCTCCGTGGCCTTCGCCGTCCGTAACTTCATCTCCGGAGGCGCTCTACAAGGGGGCGCCTGGCGGAGAGGTGAAGGCGATGTTCGGACGCAAGGCGCACCCGGTGGGGGCGGTCCCGTCCCCCGGTGAGGCGCTTCGGCTGGAGGACGTGCGGAAGGTCTACGGCGCGGAGGGCAACCGGGTGGTCGCGCTGGACGGGGTGTCGCTGTCGCTGCCGTCCGGGTCGTTCACCGCGGTGATGGGCCCGTCCGGGTCGGGCAAGAGCACGCTGCTGCAGTGCGCGGCGGGGCTGGACCGGCCGAGCGCCGGCCGGGTCGTGGTGGACGGCGCGGAGCTGTCCGGCGACGGCGAGGCGGCGCTGACGAAGTTCCGGCGGCAGCGGATCGGGTTCATCTTCCAGCAGTTCAACCTGCTGCCGACCCTGACCGTCATGCAGAACGTGACGCTGCCGCTGAAGCTGGCGGGCCGCCGCGTCGACCGGGACCGGGCGCGGGAGGTCCTGGGTCGGGTCGGGCTCGGCGACCGGCTCGGGCACCTGCCGGCGGAGCTGTCGGGCGGGCAGCAGCAGCGCGTCGCGATCGCGCGGGCGCTGGTGACGGAGCCGCGGATCCTGTTCGGGGACGAGCCGACCGGCGCGCTCGACACCCGCAGCGCCCGCGAGGTGCTCGGGCTCCTGCAGGAGGCCGTCCGGGTGTACGGGCGGACGGTGGTGATGGTGACGCACGACCCGGTCGCCGCGGCGCACGCCGACGCGGTGCTGTACCTGGCGGACGGGCGGATCGTCGGCCACCAGGCGGCGCCGACCGCCGAGGCGGTCGCCGAGCGGATGACGCATCTGGCCGACGAGGTCGAGCGGCAGCGGACGTCCGCGCGCACGCAGGCGGGGGTGTGAGATGTTCGGTCTGGCACTGCGCTCCCTGCGCAAGCGCGCGAGCGCGTTCACGGCGAGCTTCCTGTCCATGTTCCTCGGCTCGGCGATCATCATGGCGTTCGCCTCGATGTTCGACACGGCCGAGGCGAGCGGGGCGACCGGGCAGACCCGGTCCACCCTCACCACGATGGCGACGGTGGTCGGCGGCTGGGGACTGCTGCTGGTGGTCTTCGCGGTCACCTCCACGCTGACCCTGTCGGTGCGGCAGCGGGCGTCGGAGATGGCGCTGCTGAAGAGCGTCGGCGCGACGCCGGCGCAGCTCACCCGCATGATCGTCGGTGAGGCGGCGGGCCTGGCGGTGGCGGCGGCGCTGCTCGGCGTCCTTCCGGGGGCGCTGGCCGGGCGCGGGCTGCTCGGGCTGCTGCACGGCACCGATCAGGTCCCCGACAATGTGTCCTACTCCTTCGGGATGGTCGCGCTCGGCACCGGCATCGGCGTCACGCTGGCGTCCGCCGCGATCGCCGCGCTGATCACCGCGCGCCGTGCGGGGCGCGTCCGCGTCACCGAGTCGCTGATGGCGGCGGCCGTCGACAGGGGGCGGCTGAGTAAGAAGCGCGCCGTGTTCGCCGGGCTGTTCCTCTTCCTCGCTGTCGACGAGGCCGTCGTGACGATGACGATGATGCGCGGCAAGGGCAGCGACGCGATGGCGACGTCCGGGCAGGCCGACATTCTCGCCGCGATCGGGCTGGCGCTGCTCGCCCCGGTGATCGTGCGGCGGGCGACGGCGCTGCTGGCGGGTCCGCTGCGCGCGTTCGGCGTCGCCGGTGACCTCGCGGTGACCAACCTGCGGCGGCGGACGGGCGCGATGGCGTCCGCGGTGACCCCGGTCGTCCTGTTCACCGGCATCGCCGTCGGGACGCTGTTCCTGCAGGCCACCGAGAACGCCGCGACCGAGGAGTCGGGCCTGGCCGCGACCGCGGAGCAGAAGGACATCGCGACGCTGAACCTCGTGGTCATCGGCATGGTGGTGCTGTTCGCCGCGATCATGCTGGTGAACACGCTGATCGCGGCGACCGCGCACCGGCGCCGCGAGTTCGGCCAGGCCCGGCTGGCGGGCGCCACCCCGGCCCAGGTGCTCGGCACGGTGGCGCTGGAGTCGGCGGCGCTGACCGTGATCGGCGTGGTGTGCGGCACGGTCGCCTCGGTCTTCACGATCGTCCCGTTCGGCGTCGCCCGCCGGGGCTCGGCCGTCCCGGACGGCAGCGTGTGGATCTACGTCGGGGTCGTCGCCCTGGCCGCGGTGCTGACCGGCGTCACGGCCCTCGGCTCCGCCCGCCGCACCCTCCGCACCCCGGCCGTGGAGGCCGTCACCGCCTGACCGAACCCCGTTCACTTGCGGCGAGTCGTCGTTATGGGCCGTCCCATAACGACGACTCGCCGCAAGTCGATGGACGAGAGTATGCTGGGTGAGCACTCACTCATTTGGAGGAGACATGGACGGAGCGGCCGGCGCGGTCCGCGGCGGGCTTGCGCCGGCGGACGCCGTGCGAGCGGTCCCGGGCTTCTGGACGGGCGGACGGCGGATCGAGCGCGCCTGCTACGCGGTCGGCGGGCTGCTGATGCTCGGCGGGCTGTTCCACCTGCTGGTCTTCGCCGTGGACGGCGGCCCCTGGACGGGCCCCGTGTCCTGGCGCAAACCCGTCACGTTCGGCCTCTCGTTCGGGCTGACACTGATCACCATTGCCTGGGTGAGCTCATACGTCCGGCTCGGGGAGCGCGCCCGGCGGGTGCTGCTCGGCGTGTTCGCGGCCGACTGCGTCGCAGAGGTCGCACTGATCACGACGCAGGCGTGGCGGAAGGTCCCGTCCCATTTCAACATGGAGACCGGGTTCGACACGCTCGTCACGCGCCTGCTCGCCGCGGGCGGCGCCATCCTGGTGATCACGCTCGTCTCGCTGACCGTCGCCGCGTTCCGCGCGAACCCCGGCACCGCGCCGAGCATGCGGCTCGCGCTGCGCGCCGGGTTCGCCGCCCTCATGCTCGCGCTGGCGTCCGGCGCCGCGATGATCGCCAGGGGGGTGGCCGAGGCGCAGGGCGGCCACCAGCAGGCCGCCTACCACGTCGCCGTCGCGCTCAAGCCCGCGCATTTCGTGACGATGCACGCCGTCCTGGTGCTGCCGGCGCTGGCCTGGCTGCTCACCTTCACCGGCCTCACCGAGGGACGGCGCGTCCGGACCGTCGCGCTCGCCACCTCCGCCTACGGCGTCGTGGCCGCCGCCGTCATCGCCGTTTCCGCCGTCCGTTTCGCCGCCGGCTGAGACGGGCGGTTCCACCGGCAGGTCCACCGGTCCGATTCGCACCGTGATGCCATACGCTTCCACTTATGGACGACGTTTCGGCCCGCACATCGCCGGAGACCGACCCGGCCCCGCCGGACCGGGGCAAGGGCGGACTGCGGCGCTTCCTGCGGCGCATGGGGGCGAGCAAGGCCGAGCTCGAAGCCGAGGAACTGCAGAAGACGACCGGTGACGAGGGCGCGACCCCCATCACCGCATGTTCGGCGCGCAAGCGGCACTGCGTGGCGGGTACGCTGCGTACGGTGACCCTCCGGCCGCGGGGCGGTGCCCCCGCGCTGGAGGCCGAGCTCTACGACGGCACCGACGTGATCAACCTGGTCTGGCTCGGCCGGCGGCGGATCGCCGGCATCGACCCGGGCCGCCGGCTGCGCGCCGAGGGGCTGGTCAGCGTGCAGGACGGCCGCAAGGTCATGTTCAATCCGCGATACGAGCTGCGCGGCGGTTCCTGATCCGGCCGCACCCTGCGGTACCGGGGGCCGTCCACCGCGGCGATACGGCCTGGAGTGCGATGTGAGCGAACGGGAAGCGACACAGGCGGCGGCCGGCGCGCACGCGGCCGGCCCCGCGGCGGCGCCCGGCGGGGACAGCGCGCACGACACGGTCGAGGCGGCGGTGCGCGCCCAGCTCAGCAAGGCGCTCGGCGGTATCCGCGGCATGATCGAGGCCGCCGTGCCCACCATCGGCTTCACCGCGACCTACGTCGCCGCCAAGGACATCAAGCTCGCCGTCGGCGTCGGGGCCGGCGCCGCGGTGGTGCTGCTGGTGCTCCGCATCGCGCAGCGCACCAGCGTGCAGTTCGTGCTCAACAGCCTCGTCGGCATCGCGATCGCCGCGTTCTTCGCGCTGCGCTCCGGCAAGGCCGAGGACGCGTTCCTGCCCGGCATCATGCTGAACGCCGGCTACGCCGCCGCGATGATCTTCTCGATCGTGGTGCGCTGGCCGATCGTCGGCTTCATCATCGGCTCCGTCACCGGAGACCCGACCGCCTGGCGCTCCGACCCCGGCATCGTGAGGCTGTGCTCCCGGCTCACCTGGCTGCTGGTGCTGCCGTGCGCGCTGCGGGTCGCCGTGCAGTACCCGATCTACCTCGCCGCCGGCGACCAGAGCGGGCTGCTCGGCCCCGCGAAGATCGTGATGGGCTGGCCGCTGCAGGTCGCCGCGCTCGCCTCGATGGTGTGGCTGCTCGCCCGCGGCCGCACCCCGCTCCCCGCCGGCGCGGGCCCCGACGAGCCCGAGGCCGCCTGACCCGCCGCCGGCCCGCCCGGCCCACCCGGCCACCGACGAGGCGGTGAGGGGACGGGCCCGCCGCCCCCTCCGCGCCTCACCGCCCGCCGAGCAGCTCCGCCAGCTCGTCCTCCACGTCCTGGATGGCCACGAACATCAGCTCGTCGCCGGGCTCCAGCGTGTCGTCGGGCGTCGGCACCAGCACCCGCCCCTCGCGCAGGATCGCCACCAGCGCCGTGTCGCGCGGCCAGCTCACCGACCCGACCCGCTCGCCGCCCAGCGGCGCGTTCTCGGGCAGCGTCAGCTCGACGAGGTTCGCCTCGCCCTGCCGGAACGTCATCAGCCGGACCAGGTCGCCGACGCTGACGGCCTCCTCCACCAGGGCCGACAGCAGCCGCGGCGTGGACACCGCGACGTCCACCCCCCACGACTCGTTGAACAGCCACTCGTTGTTCGGATGGTTGATCCGCGCCACCACCCGCGGCACCCCGTACTCGGTCTTGGCGAGCAGCGACACCACCAGGTTGACCTTGTCGTCGCCGGACGAGGCGACCACCACCTGGCAGCGCTCCAGCGCCGCGTCGTCCAGCGCGGAGATCTCGCACGCGTCGGCCAGCAGCCACTCCGCGCGCGGCACCATCTCGACCTTGATGGCCTTCGGGCTCTTGTCGATCAGGAGCACCTCGTGGCCGTTCTCCAGCAGCTCCTGGGCGATGGAGCGCCCGACGGCGCCGGCCCCGGCGATCGCGACCCGCATCAGGAGCCCTCCTCGTTCCGCGCCGCGACCGCGGCGTTGATCCGCTCGACCTCGTCGGCGCGGGCGATGATGTGCACGATGTCGCCGTCCTGGATCACCGTGTTGCGCTCCGGCACGAGCGCCTCGCCCATCCGGGACAGGAACGCCACCCGGCAGTTCGCGTGCTCCTCCAGCTCGCCGACCTTCTCGCCGACCCACAGGTGCCCGGAGTCGAGCTCGGCGAGCAGCACCGCGCCGGTCGGGTCGCGCCACAGCGGCTCGGCGCCCTCGGGCAGCAGCCGGCGCAGGATCTGGTCGGCGGTCCAGCGGACGGTCGCCACCGTGGGGATGCCGAGCCGCTGGTACACCTCGGCGCGCCGGGGGTCGTAGATCCGGGCCACCACGTTGTCGACGCCGAACGTCTCGCGGGCCACCCGGGCCGAGATGATGTTGGAGTTGTCGCCGCTGCTGACGGCGACGAACGCGTCCGCGTTCTCGATCCCCGCCTCGACGATCACATCGCGGTCGAAGCCGAACCCGGTGATGCGGCGGCCCTTGAAGCCGCTGCGCAGCCGGCGGAACGCCTCCGGGCTCTGGTCGATGATGGCCACGGTATGGCCCTTGTCCTCGAGGATGTGGGCGAGCGTCGACCCGACCCGCCCGCACCCCATGATCACGATATGCACGGCCGTTCCCTCTTCCGTCCAGGGGGGACGTCCCCCCTGTACCCCCCGCGCCGTGCACGGCATCCGCCGCCGGTCCGCCGACGCCGTGCTGCACCCGAGGATCGCTTTCCTGAATGATCCCTGCCGGGCTGCAAAACTACACATCCGCCCAGGCGAGCACTACCCGCCCGGCCACAGGCCGGGGGCCGGGGAGCATACCGGGCGGACGGGCTAGGCTCTCCTTCCGTGTCAAAGGTTCCGGACCTTGCGAAGCGGCTCATCCTCGGCCGCGCCCTCAGCAGCGCTCAGCAGCACGAGCAGCTGCTGAAGAAGAGGGTCGCGCTGCCGATCTTCGCCAGCGACGCCCTGTCGTCGGTGGCGTACGCCCCCCAGGAGATCCTGCTCGCGCTCGCCGCCGCCGGTCTCGCCACCTACCACTACACCCCCTGGGTCGCCGCGGCCGTCGTGGTGATCCTGCTCACGGTCGTGGCGTCGTACCGGCAGAACGTCCGGGCCTACCAGAGCGGCGGCGGCGACTTCGAGGTCGCCACCACCAACCTCGGCGGGAACTGGGGCGTGGTCGTCGCCAGCGCCCTGCTCGTCGACTACGTCATGACCGTCGCCGTCTCGGTGTCGTCCGGGGTGGAGAACCTCGGCGCGCTGCTGAAGTTCATGCAGCCGCACGAGGTGGCCGTCGCCATCGGCATCGTCGTGCTGCTCACCATCGGCAACCTGCGCGGCCTCAAGGAGGCCGGTGTCGCCTTCGCGATCCCGACCTACCTGTTCATGTTCTCGATCGTCGCCATGTTGCTGTGGGGCCTCGCCCGGCTGGTGCTGGGCACGAACCTGGACGCGGAGACCGCGCACTACGAGATCCACGGGGACGAGACGGGCATCGCCGGGTTCGCCCTGGTGTTCCTGCTGCTGAGAGCCTTCTCCTCCGGCTGTGCGGCGCTCACCGGCGTCGAGGCGATCAGCAACGGCGTGCCCGCGTTCCGCAAGCCCAAGGGCGAGAACGCCGCCAAGACCCTGCTGGCGCTCGGCGTCGTCGCGATGACGATGTTCGGCGGCGTGACCGCGTTCGCCTACATCACGCACGCCAAGTTCGCCGCGCCCGACCAGGGCAGCCATCTGATCAACCCGGCCACCGGCAAGGAGGTCACCGACGCCGACCCGGTGATCGCCCAGGTCGCGCACTCGGTGTTCAGCAACTTCGAGGTCGGGTTCGGGCTGGTCACCGTGATGACCGCGCTGATCCTTTTCCTCGCCGCCAACACCGCGTTCAACGGGTTCCCCGTGCTGGCGTCCGTGCTCGCGCAGAACCGTTACCTGCCGCGCCAGCTGCACACCCGCGGCGACCGGCTGGCCTTCAGCAACGGCATCATCATCCTGGCCACCATGGCCGGGCTGCTGATCTACGCCTACGACGCGTCGGTGAGCCGGCTGATCCCGCTGTACACCGTCGGGGTCTTCGTCTCCTTCACCGTCAGCCAGGTCGGCATGGTCCGGCACTGGAACAGGCTGCTGGCCACCGAGACCGACGCGGCGCAGCGGCGGCGGATGCGCACCTCCCGCGCCATCAACGCCTTCGGCGCCACGCTCACCGGCATCGTCCTCGTCGTCGTGCTGCTCACCAAGTTCCTGCTGGGCGCCTACATCGTGTGCATCGCGATGCCGCTGCTGTTCCTGCTGATGCGGGCGATCCGGCGGCACTACGACCGGGTCGCCGAGGAGCTGGTGCCCTCCGGCGAGGACGTGGCGCTGCCGGCCCGCAACCACGCGATCGTCCTCGTCTCCAAGATCCACAAGCCGACGCTGCGGGCGCTGGCCTACGCCCGCGCGACCCGCCCGTCCTCGCTGGAGGCCGTCACGGTCGCGGTGGACGCCGAGGAGTCGCAGCGCCTCCAGGCCGAGTGGGACGCCCTGGACATGCCGGTCCCGCTGAAGATCCTCGACTCCCCGTACCGGGAGATCACCCGGCCCGTGCTGGCCTATGTGAAGAGCGTCCGGCGGCGCAGCCCCCGCGACGTCGTCACCGTCTTCATCCCCGAGTACGTCGTCGGCCACTGGTGGGAGCAGCTGCTGCACAACCAGAGCGCGCTGCGGCTGAAGGGCCGGCTGCTGTTCCAGCCCGGCGTCATGGTCACCAGCGTCGCCTGGCAGCTGCACTCCTCCGACCGGCTGAAGGGCCGGCTGGAGCCGCCCGGGCCGGGCTCGTCGCGGCGCCCGCCGCGGGTCGAAGCGCGCCCGTCCGGCGGTAGTGTTGCGGACCGTGACTGAACGCGACGACGTCGCGCCGGGCGCGGAGGGACGTTCCTCCGCCGCGGGCGCCGACAGTGAACCGGACATGCTCGAACTCGAGGTCGGCAACGTCGCCAACGGCGGGTTCTGCGTCGCCCGGCACGAGGGCCGCGTGGTGTTCGTGCGGCACGCGCTGCCGGGCGAGCGGGTGCGGGCCCGGGTCACCGACCGCACCAAGAACTTCCTGCGCGCCGACGCCGTGGAGATCCTCGAGGCGTCCCCCGACCGGGTCGAGCCGCCCTGCCCCTTCGCCGGGCCCGGCCGCTGCGGCGGCTGCGACTGGCAGCACGCCTCGCTGCCCGCGCAGCGCGCCCTCAAGGCCGCCGTCGTCGAGGAGCAGCTGAGCCGGCTCGCCGGGATCACCCGCACGGTCGTCGTCGAGGAGGTCCCGTACCCGGTGGACGGCGAGGTGACGCCGCCGCCGGGGCTCGGCTGGCGGACCCGCGTCCAGTTCGCCGTGGACGGCGGCGCGGTCGGCCTGCGCCGGCACCGCTCGCACGACGTCGAGCCGGTCGACGAGTGCCTGATCGCGCACCCCGGCGTCGAGCTGATGGGCATCGAGCGCAAGCGCTGGCCCGGCGCGTCCGGCGTTGAGGGCATCGTGTCGGCCACCACCGGCGACCGCCTCGTCGTGCTGCGCGGCCGGGACCGCCGCAAGATCCGGGTGCCCCGGCTGGACGTCCCGGTCCGGCTGGTGCGCGGCAAGCCCGAGCCCGGCGCGAACCTGCCGTACGTCCGCGAGAGCGTGTCCGGGCGGCTGTTCCAGGTCAGCGGCAGCGGGTTCTGGCAGGTCCACCCGGGCGCGGCGCAGCTGCTCGCCGACGCGGTGCTCGACGCGCTGGAGCCCAAGCCCGGCGACATCGCCCTCGACCTGTACTGCGGCGTCGGCCTGTTCACCGGCGTGCTCGCCGACCGGATCGGCCCGGACGGCCTCGTCGTCGGCGTCGAGTCCGACGGGCAGGCCGTCCGCGACGCCCGGTTCAACCTGCGGGACCTGACCAACGTCTCGATCGAGCGCGGCTCCGTCGAGGAGGTCGTCGCCGACCTGGAGTTCGGCCGCGCGTCCGGCGCGGGGAAGGCGCAGAACAAGCGCGGCGGCGGCCACCAGGGCGGCGCCCGCGTCCGGCGCGCCGACGTGGTCGTCCTCGACCCGCCGCGCGCCGGGGCCGGCCGCGACGTGGTCGGGCAGATCACCCGGATCGCCGGCCGCAAGATCGCCTACGTGTCCTGCGACCCCGCCACGCTCGCCCGCGACCTCGGCTACTTCAGCGAGCTCGGCTGGACGCTGGAGACCCTGCGCGCCTTCGACGCATTCCCGATGACCCAGCACGTGGAGTGCCTGGCCACCCTCGTCAGGGGCTGAGCCCGGCCCACCGAGCGGGCGGCCGGGCCGGGCGGCCGGGCCGGGCGGCCGGAAAATCTGTTGCGGCACTGCATACGCTGGGTGAATGACCGATCTGGAGATCAGGGACGTCCCCGAGGACGACCTGGACCAAATGATCGACTTCTCCGGGCTGGTGTTCCACCAGCGCATCCGCGAACGCGACTACGAGCGCTGGCGCTGGATGATGCGGCGCGCCGAGCGCATCGGCGCCCGCGTCGGCGACGTGCGGGCGGGCCAGCTCGCCGCGCTGCCGATGCGGCTGGCCGTCCCGGGCGGGACGGTCGACTGCTCGGCGGTCACCGCGGTCGGCGTGCTGCCGACGCACCGCCGCCGCGGCGTGCTGTCCGCCATGATCGAGCGGATGCACGCCGACGCGGCCGCCGCCGGCCGGCCGGTCGCCGCGCTGTGGGCGTCCGAGGGCGCGATCTACGGCCGCTACGGCTTCGGCCTCGCCGACCGGGCCGTCGAGCTGGAGGTCGACACCTCCCGTCCGCTGGCCCTGCGCACCGAGCCCGACCCGCGCCCGCTGCGGCTGGTGGCCCCCGCCGACGCCCCCGCCGTCCTCGGCCCGCTCCACGAGGCCGCGCTGTCGCTCCGCCCGGGCGGGCTGGTGCGCGACGCCGAATGGTGGACCCGCAACATCCTGCCGGACGAGGAACTGAGCGACGACCAGCTGACCGCGCCGCGCGTCGTGGTGCATCCCGAGGGCTACGCGATCTACCGGACGGGCCGCGGGACCGTCCGCCTGGAGGACCTCGTCGCCACGGACGCGCGGGTCGAGGCCGCCCTCTGGCAGTACCTCGCCGGCATCGACCTCACCTCGCGGATCAAGGCGCCGAGCCGCCCCGTGGACGACCTGCTGCCGCACATGGCCGCCGACCCCGACCAGGTCAAGGTGACCGGCGCGTACGGTGCGATGTGGCTGCGCCTGATCGACGTCCCGGCCGCGCTGCGGGCCCGGTCGTGGGCGTCCGCCGGCACGTTCGTGCTGGACGTGGCGGACACCCGGATCCCCGCCAACCACGGCCGGTGGCGGCTGGCGACCGGGACCGCGCCCGCCTGCGAGCCCACCGCCGACGCCCCGGACCTGTCCCTGAGCGCCGCCGACCTCGGCGCGGTCTACCTGGGCGGGACCCGAGTGTCGACGCTCGTCCGCATCGGCGCCGTCACCGAGCACACGCCCGGCGCCGCCGCGCGCCTGGACGCCGCGCTCGCCGTCCCGCTGGCGCCCTACACCAACGACGACTTCTGATCCGTCCCGCAGCGTCCCGGATCCCCATCGTGGCAGGATCATGCCGGGTCCATGGCGGTTGCGGGTGATGGGGACGGCGTTGAGCGATCTGGTGGAGTTCGTACGGGCACGGCTCGCCGAGGACGAGAGCACGGCGCGCTGGGCGGCCGACTACCGGAGCCGCCCGAACGGCGGCCGGGACCTGTCCGGGGACGAGCGCTGGCAGTGGGTGGACCCGGGCAGCGGGGCGCGGCTCAGGCTGGGCCGGCGGCCCATGGACCACCTCCAGCGCCCCGTCTCGATGCGGAGCACCGGCACCTACCCGTGGCAGAGCCGTCCGGGATTCGGGCCGCACCACGTGCTGGACGTGCCGTTCGTCAAGGAGGGCACCGCACTGCATATCGCCCGGCACTCGCCGGCCCGGGTGGTGGCGGAGGTCCGCGCGAAACGGCTGCTGCTCGACATGCACCGGCCGGACGGCCGCGGCGCCTGCGCGGGATGCGGCGAGCCCGCAGCCGCAGGAGGGTGCACGACGGTGCGGCTGCTGGCGGCGCCGTACGCGGACCATCCCGCGTACCAGCGAGCCTGCGCGATCTGAACCCGGCCGCCGCTACGGCGCCGGAGCACGGCACCGCGCGGCCGATCGCCGCACCGGCGGGGGCGCGCCGGTGCGGCGACCGAGGCGGCTACCGCCAGAAGAACACCTTGGCGCTGCCGCCGGTCGCGACCTTGGCCGCCGCGTCGCCGTGCTGGACGACCTGGAACCGCACCCGGTAGCCGTCCCCGACGGTGTCGGCGCCGAGCGAGTACACGATGTGGGTCTGGTCGCCGGCCGACACGTAGTCCTGGACGGGCCCGCCGGTGACCTTGCTGTCGTCCTCGGCGTCGACCTCGACCGCGCGGGCCTGGATCAGCGTGCCCGCCGGCACGCCGGTGACGGTCACCGCGGCGGTCAGGGAGTAGTAGGCCGAGCCCCACAGGACGCTCGGGCCGCCCGCGTCGCTGTGCTGGTGCTCGGAGTCGGCGTAGTCGTGCTGCCAGCTCACGTTGGTCCACTGGCCGGCGGGCAGCTGCTGCTCCTTGTTCGTGCCGACGGACACGTAGCTCGGCATTTCGTCGTCCTCCTCGGGCGAGACGCCGACGCGCCACTGCCCATAGTCGTCCTTCACGGCGCGGTCGTAGTCGAGGCCGACGCCGTTGATCGTGTGGTCGTTGGAGTACTGCTGGAGCTGGGCGCGCCCGTCCCAGCGGCCGCCCGACCAGGCGTAGGTCTGCCAGCCGTAGGCGATCTTCCCGGCGTCGAACGCCCGGTTGACCGGGCCGTACCCGGCGTACAGCCCGACCCGGTCGCGGCCGAGGACGGACGCGGCGCCGTCCAGGTAGGCGTTGATCTCGTCCTGCTGCGAGGAGGAGGCGTCCCAGTCGACCGCGAAGTAGATGGGCCGGTCGTCCGGCATGCCGCAGGCCGCCGCCTGGCTCGCGGCGTCCTCGGCGTCCGCCTTCCCGGCGGCCCTGCCGTCCAGCGCCCGGTTCGCGGTGGTCTCCCAGACCACCACCAGCCACAGGCCGGCGTCCGACAGGTCGTCCGCCTCCGCGCGGGTCAGGTTCTTGCCGGTGGTGTCGTGTGAAAGGTACCGGCACGCGAACTTCGCCCCGGCGCGTTTCAGCGCGGCCGCGCCGGGGCGTCCCCACGCGTAGTCGACGCCGAAGACAGCCATGTCAACTCCATGATTCGGATCCAGGTCATCGCCGATTCAACAGCTTGTGCCCTTTTCGCCGCAGGAGATTCGCGAGGTTGATCGCCCGGAAGAGACCGTTCCGCCCGATGTGACTGTCGGTGACGACACGCCGACGTGGCGCTAGCGGAATCCCCGTGCGCTCGCTACAACGGACCTGTCCGCAAGAAGGCGCAGGCCACAGGGGGTTCCACGGTGATCCGGAAGATGACGGGGCGCGTCGGCGCGCGGGGGCTCGCGGTGCTGGCCGCCGCCCCGCTGCTGGGAGTGGCGCCGGCCGCGCACGCCGACGGCCCGGGGCCGTCCGGCGGCAAGGCCCATCACGGCCACAAGAGCGGCCAGGGCAAGGGGCACGGGCACGCCAAGCCGCACAAGGCGCCGGTCAAGCAGAAGAAGCCGGCGCGGTCGGTGCGGCTGCACACCAGCGGCCCCGGAAGGACCGTGGTCCCGGGGCGCACCTACGACTGGCCGTTCGCGGTGACGGCGAAGGGCCCGGGCAAGGCGGGCCGGGCGGTGTTCCGCGCGACGCTGCCGAAGTCGCTGGAGTTCGTCTCCGGACGGCGCGACTGCGCGTCCAGCGGATGGACGGTCGAGTGCGACCTCGGTCCGGTCAGGGCGGGGGAGACGGTCGCCGGGATGATCCGGGCGAAGGTCTCCAGGAGCGCCAAGCCGGACGAGGCGCTCCGGATCCCCGCGACGGTCACCTGGCGCAAGAAGCGCGCCGCCGCGGACTTCCCCGTGGCGCGCGTCGCCCGGACGGCCGACCTCGCCGTGTCGAGGACGGCCCCGGCGACCGCGCGGGCCGGCACGGCGATCCCGTACGAGATGAAGATCCGCAACCGGGGCCCGGCCACCGCCGAGAACGTGTTCGTCCACGCGAGCGGGCCGGTGCGGCTGCTCGCCGGGAACGCCGCGTGCATCCCCGAGGACACCGGGTTCGTCTGCGGGGTCGGCGCGCTGCGGCCCGGTGAGACGCGGACGCTGCGGTTCAGGGTGATGCCGGCCGGGAACGTCCGGGCCGGGAAGGTCCTGAGGTACCGGTCGCGGGTCACCTCGTCGACCATGGACCTCAACCCCGGCAACAACGCCGCGTCGATGCGCACCAGGCTCACGGCCGCGAAGGCCCCGTCCAAGAAGAGCCCGGCCAAGAAGAGCCCGTCGAAGAAGGCGGGGAGCAAGCAGCACCACGCGAAGCACCCGGCGAAGAAGGCGCACGCGAAGAGCCCTGAGCCCAAGCGGGGGTCGGACAGGTAGGTCCGGTGGCGCGGGCACGGACGCGGGCGTACGAGGATGGACCCATGCGTCTACGGATCTTCACCGAGCCCCAGCAGGGGGCCAGCTACGAAACACTGCTGTCGGTCGCCAAGGCGGCGGAGGACCTCGGGTTCGACGCCTTCTTCCGGTCGGACCACTACACCAAGATGGGCGACGTTTCGGGCGAGCCGGGCCCGACCGACTCCTGGGTCACGCTGGGCGCGCTGGCCCGCGAGACGAGCCGGATCAGGCTCGGCACGCTGGTCACGGCCGGCACGTTCCGCTACCCGGGCCCGCTGGCGATCTCGGTGGCGCAGGTCGACCAGATGAGCGGCGGCCGCGTCGACTTCGGCATCGGGACGGGCTGGTTCGAGGAGGAGCACGCCCACTACGGCATCCCGTTCCCCAGCCTGAACGAGCGGTTCGAGCGGCTGGAGGAGCAGATCCGGATCGTCACCGGGCTGTGGGGCACGCCGGAGGGGGAGACGTTCTCCTTCGACGGCGAGCACTACACGCTGACCGACTCGCCGGCGCTGCCGAAGCCGGCGCAGGCGGGCGGCCCGCCGGTGATCCTCGGCGGCTTCGGGCCGAAGCGGACGCCGCGCCTGGCCGCCGCCTACGCCGACGAGTACAACGTGCCGTTCCACCAGGTCGAGGACACCGGCGGCGCGTTCGACCGGGTCCGGGCCGCCTGCCAGGAGGCCGGGCGGACGAAGCCGATCGTGTACTCCGCCGCCCAGGTCGTGTGCTGCGGCAGGGACGAGGCGGAGATCGCGCGCCGCGCCGAGGCCATCGGCCGGAGTGTCGACGAGCTGCGGCAGAACGGCCTGGCGGGCACGCCGGCCGAGGTCGTGGAGAAGATCGGGCAGTTCGGGGAGCTGGGCGCCGAGCGGCTCTACCTGCAGGTCCTCGACCTGAGCGACCTGGAGCACCTGGAGCTGCTGGCGTCGGAGGTGCTCGCCAAGCTCTGACGTGGTCCGGAGGACGGCGACGTCCCTGGGCGGATACGGCGACGGCCCGCGGCGGGGCGTGCGCTCCATGGAGGAGCGCGCGTCCTCGCCGCGGGCCGTTCTCCGGGGTTGCCG